>NZ_JATABI010000047.1:0-32080 GCF_036533795.1 Vibrio sp. M250220
ATGTATTGGTCAATCGCCGCGTGGTAAAACCGATAGACCAAATGGCGACCTTATTGCAACAAGTCGATACCAACTCTGATCTCACCCTTCGTGTCGATGATAAGAGCAATAACGAACTCGGCATCATTGGGAACACGATTAACAAATTCTTAGAGAGCTACGCGAAAACCGTTAGCAAAATCAATCAAGTAAATACAACGATCTCAGCCGTTTCACAGTCCATTCAATCAATCACTCAACAAAATATTGATATAGCAAGTCAGCAAAATCAAGAGATGGAAATGGCTGCCACAGCGATGGAAGAGATGACCGCTGCGCTATCTAATGTCGCTGAAAGTACCAGCATGGCCGAACAATATGCTGGTAGCGCTGAAAAAGAAGCCTCCTCCAGCAAGGAGGTGTTCGATAAAACATCAAATGAATTCAGGCAGTTAGAGGGTGAATTCACCAATACATCGCAAATTATTCAACAATTAGCAGAAGAGTCTAACAACGTTGGAAATGTGTTGGATGTCATCAAATCGATAGCAGAACAAACGAATCTACTCGCACTCAATGCTGCAATTGAAGCCGCGAGAGCAGGAGAGCAAGGGCGAGGTTTCGCGGTGGTCGCTGACGAAGTACGCTCCCTAGCCCAACGTACTCAAGATTCAACCGGTGAAATCGAAAGTATTATCTCTACTTTGCAAGAGAAAGCTAAAGAGTCGACAGTCACGATACAAAGCAGCGCCAATAAAATGCAATCAACCCGTTCCAATATGAGTGTTGCTAACGACGCACTTAACACCATTCAAGGTTCCGCAACCGAAATTCACAAGCTCAACACGTCAATCGCAGCTGCGACTGAAGAACAGCTCGCAGTAAGTGATGAGATTTCAGGTAACTTAGCCAACATCAAAAGCCTCTCTTCTGACATGAGTGCCGCCATAAATAATATTAACTCTATTGCCATAAAATTACGATCTCACATCGATGAGTTAAATGAAATAATAAAACACTTTCATACATGATTATTTAAATAAGAGAATTTTATGAGTGAATATAAAAACCAATTTTTTGGACATATTTTAGTTGCGGACGATAGTTTAATAAACCAAGAAGTAATAAATATGCAACTTAAGAAATTAGGGGTTTCTTTTGAAATTGTATCTAACGGAAAGCAAGCTATAGACATATTGCTAACATCACCAATAACATCAATTGTCATAACCGACCTGAACATGCCATTTGTAGATGGTTTTAAATTAACTAAATTTATTCGCTCTAAAGAGTATTTAAATGAGATAATTATTATAGGTTTAACAGCAGAGTTGTCTTATTTATCAAGCGACATCATTAATGAGCATGGATTTGATTGCATTATAAAAAAACCATGTTCACTCAAAGAGTTAAAAATTTTACTTAGCCAAAACTCGGACATTGAAATACATAAACCTAATTGGCTACTCAATTTCCCCAAGTCTAGCTGGGAACAAATAATTACTATTTTCAACACATCCATGACCAACGACTTAATAAATTTAAGGAAGCAAAAAGATTTCGAAAAAATAAAAAATACGATACATAAAATAAAAGGATGCGCAGCAATCATAGGTTGGCATGAACTAGTTGTCAACTGCAAAATTGACAGTAACACATCAAATGTTAAACTAAAAAAACAAGCACTTAATATTCAGTGTTTAATTACCAATGAAATAAAAAATTTATACCACTGGACAAGACGTAATGAAAAGCAAAGACCATAAAAAAGATAAAATAAACTGCTTAGTGTTCGATGACCATCCATTAGTTTGCGAAGCAATTAAATCTGTAGTGTTAGAGTTGCCATTCATCAATGACACTTTCACTTCCAACAACAAAGAGAAATCAATTGAAATTATAAAAAAAGACAATATAAAGATATTAATATTAGATATAAATTTATCCGAAGGAGACGGTTATGATTTTTACAAGCGCATAAAGAGAAGTGGCTTTTCAGGTAGAGTTTTATTTTATTCCTCAGAGGAAAGTACAATATTTAGTCAAACGGCATATGATTTAGGGGCCGATGGTTATGTATGCAAGTCGGAAAATACAAGCACTTTGCAAAATGCAATTATAACCATAATGGGAGGCAGACTTTTTTTTAATAGTGATGCTATTAAAGACAGAAAAATGAATTTATCTGAACGTGAGGTGGTGATTGTAAAGTATCTTTTAAATGGAAAAACAAACAAAGAAATATCTAAAATTTTATGCCTTAGTGAAAAAACCGTAAGTACATATAAATCTAGAGCGCTTCAGAAGTATGGAGTCAGTAACTTGTTTGATCTGAAGCAAATCATAGAATCAGACAAAGACATATACCCGTGATCATTGAAAATGCTTGATTTTCTTTAGAATCAGGATCATGCTACGAACCATGAAAATTACACTGACTCCTCAGCAGAAACTGCAACTCGAACAAATGCACGATTCTACTCGTGATGGTCGAGTGCGTGACCGTATTAAAGCAGTATTGCTTACCACAGAGGGGGGGGGAGTCAGACCATGATTGCTCAAGCTCTTCGCATTCATGAATCAACCTTTGCACGCCACCTTAGTGACTACGTTCTTTCTGAAAAACTTAAGCCTGAAAATGGCGGGTAAGCGTTCACCAGGTAACTATTCACCCAGAATGAAGGCTCAAAAAGATCACTCAACAGGAAATAGTGGATCCAGTGCTCTCGGTCACACTTCAATGGCTGTCAATGGGGGACTGGTGAACACTTACGTATCAACAACGAAAGATAGAACTGGTAAAGTTAATTAATCGGCACACAGTGTAGGAGAACTAAACAATGTCCGAATATATTAATTGCTTAATGCCAAAGCTCGACTCTCTTGTAGAAGCAAACCAAGAAGCATTATCGCTAGCAACAGAGTTGTTCGCTCAAGCTATTGTTAACGACAATATGATACAAGTATTAGGTACTGGTCATTCTCATATGATTGGTTTAGAGGGCTTTATTCGTGCAGGTGGTCTTGGCAACATCAATGCAATTTTAGACTCAGTATTGCTCACCAATGATGGCGCACTAAGAGGGTCGGCAATGGAAAAATTACCTGGGTTGGCTGAAGTCATTTGGAATAATCAGAATATTCACCCTGATGATGTGGTGATGGTTATTTCTAATTCTGGGCGCAATGCGCTTCCAATTGAATTTGCCCAAATTGCAATAGCTAAAGGTCATCGGGTTATCGCGATAACTTCAGTAGAGCAGTCATCCAAATACCCAAGCCGTCATAGTTCAGGTCTGAAACTAATGGATATTGCAGATGTCGTCATCGACAATCAGGTTCCCGCTGGTGATGGGTTGTGTCTTGTTAATGGTAAAGTGACAGGGGCATTTTCCAGCATAGCAGGCATGGTGATCATGAATATGCTGGTTGTAGAGTCTCAGAAAGAAGCGCTAAAACAAGGCGTAACACCACTTATCTTCTCTAGCCAAAATGTTGATGGTTTCGATAATGATTATGTGTATCAGCATTTTGGATCTCGATTAAAATCCATGTAACACAAATGTTCTTTTCGTCAATTAACCACTTTTGGTAAAGAGGTCACCCTCGCAATCTAGCGGTCGGATGCCAGAAAAGATGGTGATCTCCTACCAATCAATTTACACAGAGTAAGCTATCCTCCATCCCAAAAAGAGTATATCTATCTTCGCTAGTCATGTTCAATGTCAAAGTATCCTTCATATTAATTTTCCATCTCTTATTGGTTTGAGACATATTACTAGAAATATAATAAGTAGAATTTAGTAAGGATGCGTCAAAATTATTTGAACTCCAAAGATCGCTATAGTTGTTTTTTGTAGCCCCTATACTTCCTGGAATGTATTTACTACAAATACTATTGACGTGAATAAAGTTTCGACCTTGAGTTACCTTATTAGATAGTTCATAGTAATTCAAATCAACTCCATCAACAATAATCGGTTTAGGTTGGTGAAATTCAGATATTTCTCTTGTGCTAAACACAAAGTTACTCGAGTCATCATAAAATTGTATGACAACAGAGCTAGTCGGAGATTCATTTAAATTAAGTTCATAGTAAAGAGAGCCATTTTCTACGAAAAATCTATCCTTTCTATAAATTTTCTCTTCTGTAATAACGCGTGAAAAAACCCTAGTGTAATCATAATTTTCCTCAAGAGTAAAAATTTTGTACTTCAAATGATTATTTTTGGACTCGACTAATACTGGGACAATAGATGCCGGATTTAAATAACTTACACCCGTTATATCTTTGTCATCAAAATATTTACTTAAAAACTCTTGACCATAATAATCTGCAAAACCATATGTCATACCTGAATTATGATTATAACCATATCCATGAGCACTTTCATGGAATAAGGTTTTCTGAGTTCTTAGGTCAAAAGGTCTAAAAGATGCTACACCAGCTGTAATATAGTCGGTCCAAATTGAAGCCCACCCCGAACTATTGGTTTGAATCTCTTCTAGATTAGGCGTACCTCCTCCCCCAACCCCCTCATTAGAATAAGGACCTGAAAGCGTTTTCAAGGTAAGTTTATGCCCCTTAACTCCCATTTTCATATAGTTTATATTAGCAACACTTTCACCATTACTAGCACAAGCGCTCGGATAATTTGTACATCCATTTTCACGATAGTATCGTAATAGTTCAGGTAAGAGAGCTTTGTGGTTAAGCGCTTTATGTAAGTTACTAGAAAGCACCCAATACACACTGCTTTGCTGAGCATCTGGATCTGAATAGCAAGGCGTTGAACATAACTTACCTTCCTCAGAGGACATTTCTCCAGCCAAAGTTATTTGGGGTAAAAACATCCCTAACGTATTATAGAAAGAAACACTAGTAACATTTTCACTAAATAATATCTCAGACTTACTGAATGGTTGAAGCGTGACATCCATTGAAACCAAAACAGGATTGTCATGCTCATTTGTCTTGACCAACATTTTGTTAATTCTATCAGGAGTATTATTTATTACTTCAAACTGATTTGAACCTAAATCAATAATATCAACGTCATCAAATCTATAGACTTGTTTTCCATTTGAATCCAACTTAACAAAATTTTCAGTTTTTAAGACTGTAGCATCAATTAATGTTAAGCTATCATTAGTTTTATAATCAATGCTATTTACACTTAAAAACTCCCCACCATCGTTTAAAGTCCATGGATAATCTGATATTACAACTGGAGGGGTTCCGCCATCTGTTGAAGGGTTATTATCACCATCAACAGATAGTTGCTTAACACCACTTTCCTCACTGCATGCCGATAACATAATAACTAAAATAAAAAGCATTTTTTTAAAATTCACGTTCATTAATGAAACCTTTATACTGTGCAGAAAAGAGGGTGAATAGTATTGCGGCTTACTTGTGTACTCAAGATTAACCAAAATAAATAAGAGTTTTCCTACACTTTTATTTTGTAAGGCTTTTATGTGTGAATCCCTGCCGAACCGCTCAAGAAGTCTTGGACACTGTGTTAAGTGAGTACATTCACTAACGAGGTGGACAATGGCAACTAAGAAAACACGAATCAAAGCCGGGTATAGTTACAAAAGTCACTCACTCAATCACTACCAGATTGAATGAATAATTCAGAAGTGGAAAGTCATACTAACAATGCACTGTCCGAGCAAGGGTAATAGAGTGACAACTTAAGCAAAACCAATAAAAGTTTTGCCCTTTAGAATAATAGCGTGTCAACATTATTGAGCGTTGCGCACAGCAGGTAGCCTGTCGAGATACATGTTTATAAGGCTCTCTTACTGGGTGAAACCGGTTCATTACCAACATTTTTATTGTATCTGTACACATCAGAATGCCCTTACATGTTTATATGAACTTCTTTTAGTGAACAACACCATTTTCGCTTTAGCTTTTGATATCGTAGTTAAGGAACAAAGATGGTTTGGCGCTTTCTTTGTGCTTTCGGACTTGAGCTTCCCAAAATTGTTGTAACAATATGAAGAAATATTGACGTTGTTTTTGCTTCAGAAGCTGGAGCATCGCTTGCTCGAAAGTGTATTCGTGTCGGTTCACTTGATTACGAACCTTACGTGTGTCTCTTAGGCTTAATAAATAAACTTCTACCTCAATGATCTTTCTTGCTTCAGACTCGCTAAATCCCTGGTCCTCAAGTAGTTTAATGCTCATATGATGTAACATCATATTTGGAATTTGCAGCGCTTCGAAGGTGTTCTTAGGTAATAGCATCGTCAATTTCTCTCAATGTAGATAGTGAGAATCCGTGCTCAGTTATTCCATGCTTGTAGTAAAGTGAATGAATTGGTCAAAAGTACTCTTTCCAATTGGGAAAGTTTTATTCATGTTTGACGGCGTTAGTAACAGTGTTATACGCGTTGAAACTCCATTATCTCGACAATGGAATTAGCGTTGAATTTTTCTAGAATTCTAGATTTGTAAGTGCTAACCGTCTTTGAGCTCAAAGATAATAGTTCTGAGATTTTCTTGTTTGAGTAGCCTAGAGATAAATAGCCAAATACTACTGACTCACGCTCTGTTAGATCAGGGAGTTCATGTGCTGTAGCCAAACTCTCTTTGAATGCATAAAACCCTCGATAGGTTACTAAAATGGCTTCATTAATTAGTGAAGTGTCTTCTGTCTTAAGTATGTAACCATTAGCACCTACTTTCTTAGCGGCATGGTTAAAGAGAGGGTAATTATTTGAAGAAACAAATAAAACCCTGCCTTTATAACCACTTTTTCGAATACGCTGAATGAAATCTAAGCCATTTCCATCATTCAAAACGATATCAAGTATGATCATATCAATACTCTGTCCACGAAGAATACGGTGTGCATCCTTTATTGAATCTGATTGAAAAATCTCAGTATTAATAGTAATGCCATTAAGCATTGATGCAAGAGCACGTCTAATAATTGGTTGGTTATCTAATATAAGCGTTTTAATTGAGTTCATTGGAAGCCTCTATAAATAGGTTTGCATGATAATCCCCCCTGGATGTATTCCTAGTTTTTATATAATAAGAAATTTTTTTATGAAAGTATGGAAAGTCATCAATTCCAAATTGGAAACACTATAACCAAGCTTTAATTAATCTAGGCTCACTGACATTTTGGATTGATGAAGAAGCCATTCAGCTATGGAAGCAAATCAAACAGTTAACGTCGCGTTCAAGACAAAAGCCAAGGGAACAGCCATTGAAAATATTGAATCTTTAAAATTGGCACAGTACTTGATTAATAATGAATAACTCGCCTTTGAGTAGACTGTTCAATATTGGTTTGACCTTAGCGCCAAGGGTTTTCTCGGCGATATGAGTAAGCTCTGAGAGATGACATAACATCGCTTCATGTGCTCGTCATTTTTTAAATATCGATGGGCATAATGTCCATTTAATAGTATGAGGCTATATGCCAAAAGCAGCAAGGCTAGGTGATACCGGATCGGAGCACGATTGCTTCCCACCAACACCAATCATTGCAGGGAGTCCAAGTGTGATGATTAACTTTCAGCCAGCAGTTCGCCAAGGTGATCCACTGCAAGATCATGGCTGCCCGTGTGATAAGACCCCTCATGGTAATCACCCTAGAAGTGTAGCGGAAGGTTCGTCGAGCATATTTATTGACGGTAAACCCGCAGCACGTTTTGGGGATTCGATAGACTGCGGAGGGACAATATCGTCGGCATCATCCGATGTCGAGATAGGATAATATTCCAACCTCACCATCGTCTAATAGGCTGTAGACCTATCGGTTACAGCCTATTGATTTTAATCTCTGTTTGGGTGATTGAGGATATGGTCTTCCCAGTTAACAACATCGATTTCGTACACCACTTTATTACGTACGCTCTCCCCTTCAGCATGCATAGCAGACTTAGAGCCCGTGATTAACGGGTGCCATTCAGGAAGAGGTTGCTTTTCAGCGAGTAAACGATAAGCACAAGTGTGCGGAAGCCATGTAAAATCATCAATATCTTCACGAGTTAGCTTGGTACACTCTTCACCTGAGCTAAAACGGTTTGGGTAGTCTTTACACGAACAGGTCTTACTGTTTAACCAACTACACGCCACGTTGGTGTAGTAGATCTCATCGGTGTCTTCATCCATCAGTTTGTGCAAGCAACATTTTCCACAACCGTCACAAAGCGACTCCCATTCATTTTCGGTCATCTCTTCGAGAGCTTTTTGCTGCCAAAACTGCGTCATATGGTAACCCCAAGTGTTCAAATATCATCGTGGAAAAGGAAAGCGGAATTTATATAGATCCTTTGTCCAAAGTGCAAGTGATTCCTCTAGGGGTTAACCGATATGCATCTATGTTATTCAAGGCTCTACTCTTCAAGCCTTTGATTTAGTTCGGCCACTTTCCAACTTAAATTATTCAGACGTTTTTTCAATTCATCAAACTCTTGCTGGGCTTGCTCGTACTGGCGTTGCTCAATCAAGTTTTCTACATAGCCTACTCGACCATAGATTGGCGATAGGCTGACTGCAAAGTCCTCCAATGATTTGGTTTCATTCGCGACCTGTTGCCAACGCTGTTTCTTAGCGAGCAGCGCAATATTTGCCATCTTTGTGCGTATTTCACTAAACCGAGCGATGGATTCATTCGCCTGATCGAGCGCGAACTGTTGGTCTTGATATAGGGTCTGGCTTATCTGTTCAACTTGCTCGTCTCCTGCATACAGTTTCTGCAAAACATTGAGTTGTTCTAACGCCTTTAAGTAAGGCTGCTCAATAGAGACTTTGGTTTTCTCCCCAATCGACGTGCGATACAGAGGGATCAGCTCAGCTTGAACAGCGGCTAATTTTGTCGGTTTAGTATGCTCAACATAACGATCAAGGTTGCTTGTATTGAGTGCGGGGACTTCGACCGACTGCTTGAACTGATATTGATTGATGAAGCTCGGATTGTAATAGAGCCACCCACACACACCACTCACGACAAGCGTCGATACAAGTGTGCCAGTCAAACCCCAGTAGTAACGGCGACGCGTGACTCTATTGTCGTTTTCTAGCTGTTTTTCTTGGCGCTTTATCGCCGTATGATAACGCGTTTCTATTTGATCAATATGTTCAAACAGAACAAATCCAACCCCTTCAAAGTCAACGTCCACTTGAGGCTGTTGAAGTGTCATCCAGTGATGGATTCTTTCGCATACTCTCTCGCTGCGATAAAGATCTCGCAACTGCTCTTGAGAGGGTTTCATTTTCTTTAACTCAGGAATGGCCTTGCCATTGACCCAATCTAAAACTTCTTTGCGCATTTTGGCCGATTTTGAGTCCGGCTTGGATAGCAAACTCAAGCATTGTATTAGGAGCTCTAAGCCATTGGCATAACCCGCCAACCCCTCAATTTTCAGCTTGGCTATGGTTAGATAGCTACACATGAGTAAGTCAACACCTGGTCCCTTAGCTAGGTGTTCACACGCTTCATATACCTCTTGCCAATTAGTTCCACCAGACAGGGGATTAAAGCGACTATTAATCTCATCTCTGATTTTTTGATAACTTTCGAGATGTCTGATTGAGTCAGAATCGGCTGTTACACGATAAACAACTTGGTCAAGTAATACTGTATTGGACATAGATACTTCGTCCTGTAGAAAAGGAGCGAGTCACCTCGCTCCTTTTAGTGTTTTAGTAAAGAGTCTTAGATAACTTGAACGACTTAAACAGGCGTTCAGTAAATGGATTGGCATCCGATTCAGCATTGATGCGATAAATCATGTCTCCGCCATCGACATCAAATAGGTAATCAACCGACGTCTTGCCCGCTGACATAACGTTACCCTTCTCCAATAGTCGGAAAAATGCCCAAGGTCCTTTCTCGCTAATACTTCTAGGCGACAAGTTAGACTTGGTTGGCACCAACGTCACTTTAGACACGGCAGAATCACGCAGGGTATTTGGCCAAATCAGCTCAACACCTTCACGCGGTCCATGGCTGTATGTGAGATACTGACCATCAACATTAAGTACACTGCGGCGTTTATTCCCACTTAACTGCAGAGGCTCGACAGAGAAGTTTACGTCTAAGATACCTTTACGGTTAAAGAACGCCTGACGAATTCTTTGTGCTTGTTCAATCTGCGCTAGTACCTCAGGGCGGATGAGCGATTGAGCGTTATCGTAATCATCAACGGCAATGTTCTCTTCAATAAAAATTTTCAGCTGATTAGTGTAAAAGTTATCCAAGGTGCCATTAGGAGCAAAGAAGGATTCGAAATCTTCCAGTGCCACATCTTTTGTGGAAGCAGGATTAAACGGGTAGCGACTCGCAAGCTTGGTATAGTACGGCTTGTAAACATCTTCAGTCCAACGCACTTCTAAGTATCTAATCGCTTCTTGCTTCACCACATACCAGCTTTCATCTGCCAGCTTAGCGATCATGCTATCCAATGGTCTTGGTAAACCAGAAGAGATGCGCTTCAAGGTATAGATAGGATCCGCACTTACTAACTTTACTCGCGCCTTCGTTGCGTCAAGCGCTGCCATACCTACATCTGGTGATTCTTGAATCGATTTCAAATAAGCCTTCAGTTCATCAACCGATTCAAGGACTTCATTGATATACGCAGGTTGCTCTCCAACGGGTTTAAGCATTAAGTTTAACTCAGCAAATGGAGATTGAATGCTTGACGCGACTTTGTATTTAGCACTCTTTAGCAGTTCTTCTGCTGCGTCATTATCTGGGTCTAATCCCTCAATGACCTGAGTGTTGTTCTTTAATGTCCTTAGTAATCGCTGCATTGGCTCGACGTTTCCAGTCAAGCTCTCTAGCACCATCACCGCATCATTGATGTCACCAAAATATTTCATGTCGATATCATTCAATGCTGCACGCCAAGTGTTCACATAATCTGCAACATACAGATTGCGAATCTTTTCACGAAGTACTTGTTTATCTGCTTCACTAAACTGCGCCGTTTTAGACTGTCCTAATACCCAACTATCGATCAGGGCTAACTCCGAGACAGACTCGGATCTCGGCATGAAATAGTTTTCAAAGCCGGCTTTTGTCAGCATTTGTGGTATATACAAGCTGCTATTAGCCACACGCTCTTCGAACACAACATCAAAGATTGGACCAACTAAATTACGAATACTGATCGAAGGGCCTAACACGGTTTGCGCGTTCAGCTTCAAATTTCGGTAAACACGCTGATCGTTAGGCATAGTGCTAAGTTCTGCTTGAGCGCTGGCGATGGTGCGATCGTATGGCTTCATCACTCGTTCTGCGAACTCGTCACCTTGCTGCCTTTTTCCAGCGAGATCGGTATGGCGCATCGCATAATCTAAGTGCTCTAACAGTTCACCCTGAACCTGTTTTTGCCCGACAAACGTGCTCTGCCAATATTTACCAAAGTAATCAAGCACATAATCTTCGTAGCGACCACTCTTATCTACCAGCATGCGATAAACTCGTAAAACTGCCAGTTTCTCTTCCTCATTCTCAGCCTGTTTAAGCGCAACAACGACATCCGCCATTAGAAGTGGCAAGAAACGGTTTTCGAGCAAGTTAAGGTAGGTATTTTCTACCATTGGCCCAATAGTATGCCCTTGATATAGACCAAGATCAGATAAGTAGCGTGGCTTGTCACGGAAAAAACCGAACTCCAATGTCGCTTGTCGAATCTTGTTTAACGGCTCAAGAATGTCTTTCTGAGAAGCCAGATAAAGATTAGATGGGTATTGAGTTTTGTACTCATTGACCTTAGTGAGTACCGCATCAGACTGGTTAACATTGGTTAGGTAATAGCGATGCCACGTCCCCACTAAAAGCACCGTTGCCACCATACAAGCGGTAATGGAAAGGCCCATTAAACGACGTTTGTGTTTTGCCACTCGGAAGTTATCCGAAGCCAATCCTGCCTCTGGGTAGATAATGTTGCTAAATAACTTCTGAGTAAAATATACCGTTGAGTTCTTAGCATTTTGAGCTTCGTTCACCGCATGCGATAGACCATAGCGACGAGAGGCGGAATCTCCAAAGGCGTTGCTAGGTACTCCCTGCTGATAAACCGACGTAAAGTAAGCACCACGAACTAACGCAGAAGTAGAGAACTGATCACTTGAGAGTGCATCTCGGAAAAAGTTTTTGAGAATATCTTGCAGCCCTGACATTTGACGCGTAAAGCTATAGATAGCATCACGCTCGGCTTGTTCCAACGGCTCTGCCACCGCATGGGGAAAGAGTTCGTTGATTCTTGATACAAACTGCCCATAGTCTTTAGAAAACTCTTCTAACCAGTGATCTAAATTATCGACCGATTCTAGAGAGAAGGTGAAACCTAATACTTCATCCCGCTGTGACTTGGAATAATGTTTAAAGAAAGGTTCGAAACCATACAACAAGTCAAGTTTTGTCAGCGTAATGTAGACTGGTAAGCGAGTCGCCAGTGTTTCCATTAATTCGCGAATACGCGCACGCAGCAAGTTTGCATAAGCCTTACGCTCTGACGCAGTAGAGACGGCAAGATTAGCGATATCAAGCGCGAGAACAATACCGTTTAACGGCCTTCTACTGCGCGTTTTTTCCAACCAATTGATGAAATGAAGCCATAAGCGGCGCTGTATTTCAGCGGCTTCCTCGTCTTTACGATTACGTTGAGTAAGTAACTCACCATCAGGGTCAATCAGTACTGACTCATCACCAATCCACCAGTCGAAATAGTAAGGGTTATCACTTTTCTGCCCCGAGGCTCGCATAACAGAAGAAAGCGCAAAGTTCTGTCCTGAACGGTTGATTAAGCTTGTTTTACCTGCGTTCTCAACACCCAACACTAGATACCAAGGCAATGAATAGAGATAGTTACGCGTATTGAGGCTTTGCTTCATCTCTTTCATTACGTTATTCAGTTCGACTTCCTGACGCTCTTCATATTTCGCAATTGGATCGAGTTTTCGCTGTTCTTCTCGTTTTTGCTGACTCTTAAAACCTTGCAATTTACGCCACTGCCAAATACCCCACGCTGACAACGAGAGCAACACAAACAGTGCACTCGCGATGCTTCGAGCCATCACGGACTCTAAAGGTTTCGTCCCGAGAATTTCCAGCCAAGGACCTGCCCACCAAATGGCAACGTTGAGTAGTATAAATAGAGTAAACAGCAAAATAGGAAGGGCCGCTGCTATGCCCGGCTTAAGTTTCTTAACAAGCCCAATGATACTTTTCCACATGGATAGTCCCTTTGCTTAATCTAACGCTATATATCGTTCTAGTTGTTCTATTAAAGACGGCTCCCACTCAGTGACGCTCGCCTGGATAATTTCTTGCTTTAAGGTTTGATACTGTTCTTTCGCCATCGCTTCTAACTGGCTATGCCGCAAAAGATCGGCACAAAGCAAACGCCAATAAAAGCGATCGCGTGGCTCTGTCGCGGCAACAAGGCCATCATTGAGCATCGACATCGCAACGGCGATCCCCCCCTCTTGAGCGAGCTTGAAAGCTTCTTCACGTTGTTCACTCCAACTACCTGAAACATTGCCACCTGAAGCGGCCATGTCACCACTCGCTAACCAATCACGCACCATGTCAGTTACAAATGGCGAACCATCTTTAAACTTGAGTTCAAACACGTTTGGAAAACGTTCGACAAAAAACTGAGTTTCTTGTCGAATGGCCTGACACCAGCTCTGTTGACCAAGCGACTTTGCGATATCGTGGCTCATGAGCTGACCATCAAACCAATAAGGAGCAATCGTCAAACTTTGTTCAATCTTTCTCCACAGAGCGAGATCAGGTTGATGTAACTGGTCTTGATACTCTTTAATTCGCTCCACTTGCATGCCACGCAGTAACGTTTTTCCGAGATGATCATGATCGGGTAACGTCGTGATAGAACCCCAAAGCGCATGGCGACGTACTCGTATTGCTAATGCCGCCCCCGACTCCTGATCAGAGAGATATTCCGCGACTTTAAGCAGGGTTTGCTTTGCTGCTTTATCACTGGAATTGTCAACGGATAAAGAATAAGAGGAGGATGCCGCTGTGCTTTGTGACGTCTCTGTCTCTGAGTCTTTTGCTTGTACCGTGCTGTGCTGTGACTTCTCTCGCTCTTGAGCTCGTTTAAGCTGGGTGCTAATCGTTAGCGCGATAGAATCCGCAATATCCGAAGAGAGTTGATTGGCTTGTATTGTTTTCTGCCACCCTTGAACCACCGTTTGCAACTCGTCTCTGTCTTGGCTATCGAGAGTCGTGAAATCAAACTTATCCACAGCCATTGAGAAACGTTGACACATCTGACTGAAAAACTTTCTGCGCGGTAAGTTGCCTCTCTTTCCGGGTGCTGGGAAACAATCATTCCAATAGTGCTCAATGAAGTCGCTCATCACACCAAACGAGGTTATCAAACGGCTTGGTGTCAATTGGTTATGCAAACACTGAAGTAAATAAACCAGTAACTTAATATCTTTGCTCTTCTCATTAAGCAAAGTAATCGCACTGTGCTCAACCTCTTGCCACTGAACTGTGGCGTGAGAAAGAGAACCGACTTTCATCATTTGGTCTTCAACAAAATCAAACAGTGGCTCATCTAATAGTCTTTCTCCTACCGGTGAATCGCCACTAATTGGTCTAACGATACTGGTTCGATATTGAGTCAATTCCATTGCTACCACCCACACCTTGCTCTAAGTGGTGTTAAAGCTTGGTTCAATCCTGTCGTATCAAACTGCAACCCATCCACCGTCTGCGAATTAGAACGAAGAACAAGCCTTGTATCCAACGCCATCACCTTCATCATAGATATTGCAGGTAAACCTCTAGCCGAAGAGAACAACACTCCAATATCATCGCTTCTCCAGCTCTGACTCGGACCACCAGCAATAGACACTCGAATTCGTCCATCTTCTATCGCTTCAGGTAGCGCTAACTCAACACGACTGATCTTATTAATGCAGCTCATCATTAACACCGCCGCCAGTTCACCCTCGGCATGTCGGGATGCTAAGGTTAACCAGACGTCGCCCTCTTGCTCAGTACCACTTTCAATCACGTTCAATGGCGCATGACTATCTAAAGTCTCAAAAGCGATGTGCCAAGCTTGCGGTTTATCATCAGATACAGATTGACGATTCGAAGTGGTCGGCGTCCGAAAAACGTCATCAAAACAGCTCAGGCGCTCTAATCGCTCAGAGATTAAGGTGCATTGTTTACCCCTAATCAGTTCAGAACTAACGGACTCTTGAGCCGCATTCGTTGAAAGAGAAAAAGCGGCCAAAGTCGACAATAAAATGAGAGATCTCAAATTGTTCATTCTGCTTTGATCTCCAATTTCTGGCATTTATAAGCCAGTGTTCGTTTAGGAATTCCCAAGCTTTCCGCCGTTTTACCTCGATCACCAGAAAAAAGGATCAAGCGCTCACGAATGATAAATTCTTCAAATTCGTTGACGGCTTGTTTAAGGTCTTTGATCGTCGATAAATCACTCTGTGCGGCAAGATAAGGGTTATCCGTCATACCGCTCGACTGAGTGCTCTGCGGTGAGGTCGCGCGTTGCTCGACCCTGTTCAGTTCGAAATCAAGACACGCAATCCGATTCGCCAAGCTGCCTTCACTCACTTCCAACTCATCGCGACACTGTGCACAACCAAACTCGACCAAAAGCTTCAACTCACGGACATTGCCCGGAAATGAATACTGTTTAAGGCAATCCAACGCTTTGTAGTGCAGACCCCGAATCTGAGTACCGTGTTGTGAATTGAACTCGGCAACAAAGTGTTGGCTTAATAGTTCAATGTCTCCCAATCGCTCCGACAATTTTGGCAAAGTCAAAGGGAACTGAAACAATCGGTAATAAAGGTCTTGTCTAAATAGTTTGTTTCTCACTTGAGCAAGCAAATTGACATGCGTTGCAGATACCAAACGAAAATCAGAGCTCAGCTCATTCTTACCGCCGATAGGTCTGAACTTTTTCGTTTCCAGCACTCGTAGCAATTTAGCCTGCAAAGCGAGCGGCATATCACCAATTTCATCTAAAAAGAGCGTTCCACCATTCGCCTGTGCAATCAGACCATCTCTGTCAGATTCAGCACCAGAGAAGGCACCTTTGCAGTAACCAAACAGTTCACTTTCGAGTAAGTTCTCTGGGATAGCGGCACAGTTAATGGCAACTAAAGGTTGCGCACTGCGACTTGAGATTTGGTGAATCGCCTGAGCCACCAACTCTTTACCTGTACCTGTATCGCCTTGAACCATAACGGACAACTGAGAGTCCGCCGCGCTAACTATCTGTTGACGTAGCCTCTGCATCACCGAACTTTTGCCAATCAAAGAGTAAGAAAGTTGCTCGGCGAGATCCCTTCGCTTAGTGTCTCTTTGTATATCACTCAAAGATTCAGCGAGCGTTTGAATATCTCGCTGCTCACGCTCCTTCTCTCCCAGTAGCCCCCACTGCTTAGTGAAAATGTCGATAAACTTAGCGCCATCATCACTGTTAAAGACGTCAGTTACTGCTGTTTTTGCACCTTGCATAAAGAGGATCAATTGCACTTGATTGGAATGAAAAGGCAAAGGGCAAATGAACACACATTCAAACGTGCCAGTATTCGATACCAACTCAGTGAAAGCTGTATCTCCTCGCCAAAACAGCAACTCCTCTGCCGTCAGGGACATCTGACTCGCGTTTTGGAGTACGTGTGCAAAGGGATTATTTAAATCATTCACCCCCCAAGACGCTTCCACTTGCGGATCATGCGGCACAAGTTCACGACCATCTGATGTTGGCATTAGAAGCAAGCATTTTGATAGACCGAGTTCAGTACTAAGAATCTGAGTAAACTTTTCCGTCAGCTCAAATTTACTGCGGGTAGCGATCAACTCCGTCACCAGTTCTAGCCAATTCGACATAGCTACTCTACCTCACCAATAAACTCACCATCTTGAGCCGCTAGATAGATTCGTTTCACGGGTTTCTGTGCGGAGAGCTTGTTCAGTAGTGCGAGAGAGATTGGCGGAAGCAATTGACCTTCAATAATGGCTTCTAGCATACGCGCGCCATTTTCAGAGCGTGTTGCTCTCGACAAAATCTCATCAATCAATGAGTCCTCGATCACCACTTCAGCGTCATAACGTTCACTAAACAGGTTTTCTAAACGAACTAACTTACTGCGAACAATTTGCTCCAGCACTTCTGGGGTAAGTGGCATGTAAGGAATCACTTCCATACGTGCAAGTAAGGCAGGTTTAAAGAATGCGGCTAACTCAGGATAGAGGGCATCATCAAGTTGATCTAGTCTCTCAGCATGGTCAACTATCGTTTGGAAGCCCAAATTCGATGTCAGGAAAAATACGATGTTTTGGCAATCAATTAAGCGCCCTTCACCGTCTGCGAGCTCCCCTTTATCAAACGCCTGATAAAAAAGGTTAAGTACTTCAGGGTGCGCTTTTTCAACTTCATCAAGTAACACAACAGAGTATGGCATCTTACGAATGGATTCCGTCAGCACACCACCCTCTCCGTAACCCACATAGCCTGGGGGTGAGCCGATTAAACGCGAGACTGTATGCTTTTCTTGATATTCAGACATGTTAATCGTCGTCAAGAACTGTTTGCCGCCATACAAGCTTTCAGCAAGCTGAACCACTGTCTCGGTTTTACCTACACCACTTGGCCCAACAAGTAAGAAAGCCCCTTTCGGACGCCCCGGCCGGCGTAAATCAGCGCGCGCAGTGAGAAGATGTTTGTGGATGCGTTTGATCGCAACATCCTGACCTTTAATCGCTTGACCAAGTATCGTGGTTAGATGAGTGATCTTGTGCAGTTCGTCGCTGTTCATCTGGTCAACCGGAACACCGGTCCAGTCCGCCACGACTTCTGCTACTTGTTGAGCGTCAACTTGGGCATAAATCAAACGGTGATCATGAGGAATGGACTCTAACTCTTCATACTTAACGCGAATTTGCGCTAGAGTTTCGCGGCGTTGCTCATCACTAATAGGGGCTTCGTCATTGCCTTGCGTTAGAGAAGCTCTAAGTTCAATGATCGTTTCAACTAATAGCTTTTGCTGTTGCCATTGCTCAGTTAAGCGATTGTGCTCTTGCTCGTTTGCAACCTCTTCTGCCTTAAGTTCATCAAGCCTTTGCTGATTAACCTCTTTGCCTAATAACTGAGCGCGTTCAAGCATATCAATTTCAAGTTGGCGCTGATGGCAAGCGGTTTCGATAAATGCTAAACGCTTTGGTGGGGCGGTAAGGTTGATGGCAATACGTGCACAAGCAGTATCAAGAACATCAATCGCTTTATCCGGCAGTTGTCTACCAGAGATGTAGCGTGCCGAAAGCTCAGCCGCCGCCTTCAGTGCATCATCTGTGATCAGCACATTATGAGTTTGCTCATAGACGGAGTTCAATCCTCGCAGGATATCGACCGCTTGTTCAACGCTAGGTTCATCTAACTTAACGAGTTGGAAGCGACGTGTAAGCGCTGGATCTTTCTCAAAGTACTTTTTGTATTCTTTCCATGTGGTTGCAGCAATCGTTGACAGTTCACCACGAGCGAGAGCTGGCTTGAGCAAATTCGCCGCATCCCCACTTCCTTCTTGGTTACCCGCTCCAATGAGATTATGAGCTTCATCAATAAACAAGATGATCGGTTTTGGCGAGTGCTTAATCGCTTCAATGACGCCTTTTAGACGCTTCTCAAATTCTCCTTTCACAGATGCCCCCGCTTGGAGCAATCCTAGGTCTAAAGAGTAGAGTTCGACACCTTGAAGCGGCAACGGAACGGAGCCCGCGACAACACGAAGCGCTAAACCTTCAATCATGGCACTCTTACCAACACCTGCATCACCGACCACAATCGGGTTGTTTTTACGGCGACGGCAAAGAATATCAATCATCAAATTGATTTCACTTTCTCGACATAACACTGGGTCGAGTTCGTTCTGACGCGCTTGTTCTGTTACGTTAGTGCAGTACTTGGTCAGCAGAGATGTATCGGAGTTTTGCGTAGTAAGCGCTTTCGGCTGTTCTGCGACTTGTGTCTCTGAAGAATCAGACAAGATAACATCAAAGTGCTTTTTCAAGTTTTCACGATTGATCACGTCCAACAAACGAACGAGTTTCTGATCCATATAACGGTCTGCACGAGTGAGCGCTGCGAGTAAAATCGCGCCAGAGCGCAGTTCTGTTTGATTCAGAACCGTGGTGGAGAGCAACCAAGCTTCTTGAACGAGCTCGACAAGTAACGGAGAAAACGCAGGGTAGCCATCTAAATACTGACCCCGTACAAAGCTACTGGATATCGCCTGTTTAACATCATCTAGGGCTAAGTCAGACTGTTTTAAAATGACTCGAATATCCGAAAGTGGATTGTCTAAAAGAACCTCAAGATAGTGTTCAAACGTAATCTCACTGTGCTGGCGCTCCATACAAACAGTTGCAGCCTGTTCAAGGGCGAGCTTGTTCTGTTGATTTAGTTTCGAGATGAGTGTTGGTAGTTCAATGCGTATCACGGCAATCACCTAGCCTTTAATTATTCTAGTTATAAGATTTGTTTTAATTGTTCGATTACGTCACTGGTTTTGACGTGTAACAGGTAGCTATAGACAAGGAAGGTTCCTCCCCAAAGCAATATGAAACCGGTAAACACCGACCACAATGGGATTTGCTTACTGAGCTTGTATTTGGAACGCACGACGTGCTCTGTCGCACTGGTTAGGTGAGAGATGTCCACCTCATGATCTTGATTGATCAACTTGTGTAACTGTGAGATGACTTTTTCCCGTTCCAACTGACCGGACTCAATAACACGGTACTTACCTTCAAAACCTAAAACCAAACACTGGTAGATAAATTCAAGCAAGGGCTTGTATTGTTGAGGCTCAGTTTCAAGTCGCTTAAGAATGGTAAATACTTTCTCTCCACCCCAGGTTTCATTGTGAAAGCGTGACAACATGGAATGTTCAGCCCAAACAGTCGAAGCACCCCACGCCGTCCCCATCACAGCTTCATCGAGGAAAGTGCACAAGATATAGCGATAAGCCATTAACACTGCATGCTCATAACCTTGCTCCGTTAGCTCGATTTCGATGGTCTTAATTTCCTCGATGGTTTGAGCGTAAATCGCTTTAATATTGTTGCATTCAGACAGCTGTCGAACTCGCAGTGATAAACCGAGAAGTGGCGTCGCCGCATCAATCAGAGGGTTAGAGACACTCCCCCTAAGCTGAAACCAATAATCTTGGTCATGGTTGATTTTTTCTACACCGTCGTAGAGTAAGCCGCTGAATTCACCCTGTTTCTTATTGTTATCCATAGATTAACTCCTAATCGCCCAGAACTGGAGATCAAGTTCTTCAAAAGCAGCGGCCACATGAAAAGCGAAACCACTAGAATGCGCTAGCATTCCCCATTCAGTGCTGGTTTTATCAAGTTGGTAATAGGTATAACCTGCGTGGTACGGCAGTTGTCGAGGAGCGACGGGCAAGACCACCAATGGGATGCCCGGCAGTTGAAGTGAAATAAGCTCACGTATTTTCTCAACCGACGACACTTTCGTTTGTTGCGTAAATTGACGACGCAATTCATCCATAGGCATACGAGCTTTAACAGCAATGATAAAGTCAGCCGTATCCATCAACTGAGGATCCTGAATCGCCGCAACCATTAAGCCGTACTTACGTTTGTCTAGTTGAATCGAGACTGCTCTAGGCTCTAGAACAACGCTGAGTGACTGACGCAAATTGCGAATAAGCGGCCAGAACGACTCCGTTGGCATATCGTGGTTGTAACTCTCCGTTTTAGGTGGCAAGCGACTTTCGTCGGTAAAGGTCGCCAACTCTCCGGCAATCGTAGACAAGCACTCAAACAGACGTTCAGGATGGAGGCTTCCCAGGTCAGCGAGGTGTTGGATCTGAGGTTGTAATCGGTTTAACGCTTGTAAAAGCATAAAGTCAGACACATCCGCCACACCACCTTGAGATGGAGAGCTAATACGTTGTGCAATGTTCTTAGCTCGCTCACGCATTAAACCTGATATCTCATTCACAAAACGGTGCAATACCAAGTTTCCAGCCACATTAACATGACAAGGGAAGAAATCAGGATCCATCACGACACTGCCATCAGGTCGCTTCTCCAATATGCGCCCCACCACCATCGATGCATAAGCACTTCTATCCTCCTTCTCCAACATCAGTTGGACACGCATCGGGGAAACGTCAATCGTTGTCATGTCCCCCTGCAAAGTATGGACATCGCGAACCTCAAGCCGACGGCTTTCGTAACGTCCAGTACCTTGAGCATCTGGCCAGTTAATTTCCATCAGTGACTCACTGCGAAGAGGAATCGCTAAATAAACCAACTGGTTTGCGAGTGACGCATCATCAATATCCAATGCATCAGGCAAGGTATCTTCTTGCGGAATACGAAAAACCGTTCCATCAGGCATGATGCCAACTGCTCGCTCGATAGCGATACGACCAAACGATAAATATTCTGGATTGAGCGAAAACTCAGATACACCATACAGATAACGACTTACCGAACTCAAACGTTCATCGATGCAATATTCCGTATAGCGTTGTTGTTGCTGGAAATGCTGTGGTTTGATAAACAAACCTTCATTCCAAATAACACGATTTCGTGAAAACATCTTATCTATTCCACCTTTTCCAACTTAACGTCGTAGTCACTAAGAAGCATCAGTAAGTGATACTCTCTGCCTTTATTGATTACTTTGACGGCCTTCTTCCATTCGCTCAGTTCGATGTCAGAAAATTTCGCCATAATCCCGATGTAGTTCGTCTCTTCATCGACCTCAATGGCGTTGACGAACTTGAACTGACCGGGTAACAAAACGTAGTCGTAACTTTTAACAAAGTTACTTTTCAACGCTTTCTCGTAGTCTTCTTCCATCTGGTCGTAACTAGAGGACATAAACATCGAGTCATCCACCAGCTCAAATACTTGGATCTCCACTGGAGAAGCTTGCCCCAAAATACTTGGGTTAACTTCCTCTCGCGCGACAATGCTAAAGGTGACCTTGGTCGGCAACTCAGTCGGATCATAAGGCTGAGGTTCACTGCTACAGCCAATGAGAAACATCGAGAAAGCGCATATCCATAGCAAATATCTCACCTTTAGAACTCCAGCTGTTTCTCACGGATTTTCTTGTCGTACGCCTGCTCAAAAATTTCCCAGAACAGTTTTTCGAAACCTTGTTGGCGATGTGAGGCGAGCTCTCGGTAGTAGTTGCAGTACATGTTCCAAGCCCAAGCATCGTTATTTTGGCCAATATCTTGGTGGGGACGTTTATAGTTTTGGAATCGGCGCAACAGCACTTGTGGTGAAAACGCGTTCAGAACTTGCGTTAACGCTTCTCCCGTCGCATGCTGCATCGCTTCGTTGTGGGCTTGAACATTCTTTAAGCTCTCTTCAATCGCTGCAGGAGCCGAAAGGTGCACGGCACTTTTCTCAGAGTCGTACAGAGTCTTAATGGTTTCTTCATATGACAAACCAAGACGTAGTGGGTTATCTTCAATCGGTTGAAGGTTTCTATTTAAGGTACCAAAACGTCCTTCACTCACATGTTGGTGAAGATCCAAAATGCCCTGTATACACGCTTGTAATGATTCCCCCATCTCTTGGGACAGCATATGCATACGTTCAATGTCATCGGTATGGTTGACGTTCACACCTAGCCCATTAAGCATTGGCCCTGTTAATAAGTGCCCTCCCGTATTGGCAAGGTTTTTAACGGCTGCCGGCTCCGACTGAATACTTTTTGCTACTTCTTCCTCTAGCAAATCTAGTGTTTGCTCATCCATTTGAAAGTCCTCTGAAACGTTGTTAGCTGCTATTTGTTGAGACTCAAGCTGCACCGCTCGGTCTGATTTTAATGTGGGTTGTTCTGCTTTCGCACTTTGACGCTTAGACTGCTTTTGGCCGCCAAACCCAAAGCTAAGAATTCTTTTCAGTGACATCGAAGATGAAATTTCGTTGTCGCTGTCAGCTTGCACGGTGAAGTTAGGATCCCTTAACGTGAGGTCGTTTTCAGGAACCAGTCCTTGTGTGTTAATTTCCGCATTAACGTCCGCCAATTCTCCATCAATCAAAGACTCTTCTTTGTTGGGCGAAATCAGCTTATCCAAAGCGGCGATTGGGTCTGAGTTTTCAACTTGCTTCTTTTGCTCATCGTAGTCGCCATCGGGCACTTCATCAGAAAGCAGATCATCGTTCGTCGTTTCGAACATACTTGCTAAAGAACCCGTGGTGTTGTCTGCTTCTAGATCACCTAAGGCAACTCGCACTTGGTAGGGGCCGATTTGAATTTGATCTTTGTGAACCAGTTTCGCCAGCAAATCTTTACCAATCGGCATTTCTGTACCATTGATATAAGTGTCGCCACATAGATCTTTGAGGCAGAACGCGCCATCGTGCACTACGATTTCACAATGGTGCGGATAAATATGACCATTCGTGTCTTTAAGCACCCATTTGGAATCCGATGACGAACCTATTACGCCTCCGTTTGCATCCCAATCCATTCGCACAGATAAGCCCGACTCCAACTTCTGAGCACTGATAATCAAAAGGTTTAAATTGAGTTTTTCAGTCGTTTCCATCGTTACTGCCTTACCTGAATGAGTACGCTTTTGTCTTTTTCGTTGGTTCCAAGAAATGAAGTCCAACCAAGCGCTATGTCCGCAGATCCACCTAACACAAAGTCCGGAGCTTCGTTATCGTCCATCGTCAACTCTAGGTCATAAGCCATCTGCTCACGCAAAATGAGCTCGACCAATTTACACAGAGGTCCGAACTCTTGACCTGAAGGTAAAAAGTCGGAGAATTTTTTTCTCGATAACTGGCTGATACAAATAGTAAATTTGCCGTTACAATCGACCACTGACTCCCCAACCATTGATGACACCCCAAGTTGAGAGTTGGCGCTCCCCACGCGAGTTTGCTGCGAGGGATCAATTCTTACTGTGCGTCGCGTCCACTGCCTAATTTCGACCTCTTCGAGATCAAAGCAGTGAGCGATGATTCCCGACACCACTTGAGGCGAGCGACTACGTCCGGCGAGAGTTCCCGAATAAGCCAACATCTTGCACCAATTGATTGGGGTATCCCCTCGTAGGTCAGGCGATCCTAGACCGACCAATGACAGCAATTGCGCTGAGAAGTCATCTTGCGCATCTGGCTGAAAGCGCACAAAGTAGCGATATTTTCTCCAGATTCGATAAACCAAATTGATCAGGCGGTTATTAAAAAAATCCACAAACGGCAGCTTGGCTCCACCAGGCTCTTCATTTAATAACTGCTCAACCACGTACCCGGGAAGCGGTGACTGCGCGCCTGACAGCCCAAAGAAATTGGTCATCATGACCATTCTCTCGTCGTTGAATAGATCCAATCGATTCACATCCGACGGAGAGAAGCCTAGGCTTGGGTTGGCACTAAACACTAATTTGCACTGCCGCTCCCAGATATCCTCTTCTGGATTCATCTCATTCAGTTTTTGTAACAACTCAACAAGCTGATAGAAATTGTATTCGTGGACATCATTTGGCATTGCTACCATTTCAGGCAGCTCTACTCGTTCCACTAAATCAGTGGCTGCATCCCTGCCTGAGTACCCCATGTGTACCTCTCTTGATTAGTGATATTGACCACGTGTAATTCATGGAATGAGTTAATGCTCGCGTACAGGGCAAAGAAATGGCTCAACACTGTCCCAAATAGGAACAAGTCACCTTCTGAACCAAAGCCTGATTGATCCATATGCAGCGTCGATTGAAGACCACGAACCGGTAACCCTCTTAGAATCTTATCTACTGGTTTAGACTCTATCTTGTGAATCGCATCTAACCTCTGTCTCGATACCATCTCTGCCTGCCTATCAACCAAAGCTTTGAAATCGTAGGCTCTAAGTACACTGCTAAGGGCATCTTTTGACAGCAACGATAAATAATTCAGTGACAAGTTAGAGATGAGTGTCCATAGCAAGCTGCCATCTAAAACGGGGCGTAGTGATTGCGAAGGCACAGAAATATTGGTGAAGGTAGCAAACGGTGGTGAGGTATCCGTCATCTTACAGATATCCCCCACACCTAACTCGAGTGGTAGCAGTCTGTTGGTACAGTTGAGCTTAATTGAGACCGCTTCATCAACATCAAACGATGTCGTTTCATCGCTTCGGACAAATGAGATAAAGGATTCAAAACCATCAGCGCGAATACTCTCTTTGACACGTAACCGGTAATAGAGAGCCGTTCGATTTCTTACCCTTTCAACTTCATGCTGAAAACTTTCAAACGATGAATAAATACGCTCAGTTCCGCGAACTCTTTTTCCTTGAGATGTGGTGTCTTGCCATCCCGAAACACTTTCTATGTTAAATATTTCATAGTGGGATGGCTTACGGCTTGACGGCACCACTCTATACTCCGACTGACGACCAGTCAGCGAGATAGGGTCTGCATCGTGTTGAAACAGATTAATGATGGGTGTGCAATACAGCTGAAAATTCTCTTTTGTGATCCTTACGTCGACAGGAAGCGTTTTGGAGAAATGCAGCTTAAGCGTGAACTGTCCTGTCACATTTTTAGGGATCGCCTTATCGAGACCAGATAGATCAAAGAAATGGAACGCCTCAGAAAAGGACAAGTATTCTTGTAGGATTCGATAGCCTTCATACACATTGGTCGGATACGGCAGCAACGCATCCTCACTATCAAAACCTACGGGTTTGAAATGCTCTTTTGCTAGAGGAAACTCCGTGCCGGCAACATCGATGCTGATTTTATCAAGGTAGTGATTTAACCAAAGGTAAAGCATTTGTGAGCTGTACTGATCTCCACCTAAGTAAAAGCGGAGACTATCCAGCAGCGAATGACCAACGTTAACATCGCCAATGAGTTTTAATTCAATATCAATCGTAGAGGCTTCTCTGGTGTGCTGGGCTTTGACATCATGACAGCCCAATGGATAAAGCTTCACTTCGCGACAAGTTTGAAATTGGCATTTCGTGCCAAGTACCGGCTTACTGTCGACTTTGGTCCCCTTAGCGATAACGTGTTGCTCGCTGATACCCGTCTTTGGAGTAAAGGCCAATATACACATGCTAGGGATCGGCCTTAGATAATTAGGCCACAACATGTTAATCATTGAGTGAGTCAGTTCAGGGAACTCATCTTCCACTTTTTGTCTCAGTCTCGCGGTCAGAAAAGCGAAGCCTTCCAGTAGACGTTCAACGTCCGGATCCATGGTTCTGCCATGGAGAAAACGAGAAAGCTGAGGGTGAATTTCCGTAAATTCTCGCCCTTGCTCCTTTAAAAAAGCCAGTTCCTCTCTGAAGTACTTATCTTGAGTCATAATCCCTAAATCACTCGATATTTTCTGTTTTGGTCGAGCAGCAAACTGAACTGAACGCGATCATGTATTGCTTCACTGTTGATTTCCGCTGTAATTATGAATTTCAACGACAGGGGACTGTAGCTATCGGTTTCAGGCACAACTTCGACCTTATGTAGCCTAGGCTCAAAGTTATTCAGACAATCCTGAATAGCGAGGGTGATTTTAAGAGACAAATCAAGCGTATCTAGCGTCGCATCATTGAAGTCGATGAGACCTAACTCTCGTGAGCTTTGAGCACCACCAACACGTGTGTTTAAAATTCTCGAAACATTCAGCTTGATTGACTGGAGCACATCGCTGGCATCAGGTCCTTGAGTTAAAGAGACGTTAGTAGAGTTGGCTTCTAAACGTTCGAAGAAGCCAACACCAAACGTACTTTCTTCCGGTGCAAAGTACGCCATATTTATTACGCCTGATCTAAACGACCAACCAAGGACAGTTCGAAGTTCGCACCCATGTATTTAAAGTGAGGACGGACAGACAGAGAAACCTGGTACCAACCTGGATTACCCTCTACGTCAGCAACTTCAATCTTCGCGGCGCGAAGTGGGCGACGACTGCGTACGTCTGCCGGCGGGTTCTCCTGATCAGCAACGTACTGCTTAAGCCACGTATTTAGCTCACGCTCTAAATCTTGACGCTCTTTCCATGAACCAATTTGCTCACGCTGTAAAACCTTAATGTAGTGGGCTAACCGGTTGACGATCATCATGTAAGGTAACTGAGTACCCAGTTTATAGTTGGTTTCCGCTTCTTTTCCTTCCTTAGTATTGGGAAAGACTTTTGGCTTCTGAATAGAGTTTGCAGAAAAGAACGCAGCGTTGTCGCTACCTTTACGCATCGTCAGTGCAATGAAGCCTTCTTCAGCTAACTCAAATTCTTTGCGGTCAGTAATTAATACTTCCGTTGGAATCTTCGCTTGCAACGCACCCATAGACTCAAATAGGTGTACTGGCAAATCTTCAACGGCACCACCACTTTTCGGACCAATAATGTTTGGACACCAACGGTATTTAGCGAAGCTGTCTGTAAGACGTGTTGCAAAGGCGAAAGCCGTATTACCCCACAAGTAGTGCTCATGAGATTCTGTAACACTTTCTGTGTAGTTAAATGATTTGATTGGATTTTCTGCTGGCTCATAAGGAACACGCAGAAGGAAACGAGGGGCAGTTAGACCGAGGTAACGTGCATCTTCAGACTCACGTAGTGAGCGCCATTTGGTGTATTTGGGGCTCTCAAAGATCGATTTAACGTCTTTAATGTTTGGAAGCTCTTCAAACGAGTCGATACCAAAGAACTCAGGACCGACACTTGAAATAAATGGAGCATGAGCCATAGCACCAAGTGCACCCATATATTGAAGCAGCTTCATATCCGGTGTAGAAGGCGTAAAAGTAAAGTTACCCAAAATTGCGCCCGTTGGTTCTCCACCAAATTGACCATAGCCTGAAGAATAGACATGCTTGTATAGACCTGATTGTGTCGTTTCTGGTGCAAACTCAAAATCTTCAAGTAACTCTTCTTTGGTCACATGCAGCAGGTCAATCTTGTTGTTTTCACCAAAATCAGTGCGATCGACGAGCAGTTTCAGACCACGCCAAGCAGACTCCATTTGTTGAAACTGGCTGTCGTGCAAGATTTCATCCATCTGTGCGCTAATTTTTTTATCTAACTCAACCAGCATTTGATCAACAAGAGACTTATTGACCGCTTCTTCCGCTTGTTCAGAACCAATTAAGTTTTCGATGAACGCCGCAACGCCTTTTTTGGCAATATCGTAGCCATCTTCAGTTGGCGCGATCTTAGTCTGCGCCATGATTTCATCCAGTAAGCCGCCTTCAGCCAGCTGGGGTCTTTCAAGTACCGTTTCTGTAGACATCAGGTTTTTCCTAATCCATTAATTGACGAATGTTATTGGTCAGTATTTTGTTCTATTTAGCGTCTTCACTGACAAGGTTTAGCTCTTCGAGAAGCTTGTCACGCGAGTCTTGTGAATGCAGTAACTCTTGTAAGCGATCTCGGAAAGCTGGAATGTTGCCTAGTGGACCTTTTAACGCAACCAATGCTTCACGAAGTTCGATAAGCTTCTTAAGTTCAGGAACCTGACCAGCAATGGAGTCCGGTGCAAAATCAGCCAATGATTTAAAATTCAATTCAATAGGCAGCTCTGCATTTTCATCTTCAGTAAGCTTGCTTTTCACTGAAGTAGTGAGACGCAACTCACTTTCACGCATCACAGATTCAAAATTGTTCTTATCCACTGAAACGGTACTGCGCTCTTCAACAGGGGTATCTTCGGTGTGACCCTTAAAGTCCCCAACAACCAATGTTTTGAGTGGAAGTTCAACTTCAGCTTGAGCGTCTCCTGTAGCCGGAATATATTTAATATTAATCCGCTCTTTAGGAGCTACGCTTCCTTCCTTAGACATAATCAAAGTTCTCCGATATTAAATTTAAAGGGAATGGTATTTATATTGACAATAAAGTAATCTTCAGATTGTCCACAAAGAACGTCAAGCTGAATAACTTCCTGCCAGATAAAGACTACAAGTTTATAAGCAGCTAATTTAACCGTTCACTAATTGAGTGTTCGCTATCTCTCATATTAAGATCACAATCCATCAAACACCCATCGCACACTAAATTACCGAACACCGTCTGCGATAGATAATTTATTAATAAGTATTCCAAAGATAGTCATAGTGGTAAAAATAGTTGATTTCAGACAGTTCATTTTTAAATGCTTCGGAGTGAGGAATTTGAACGTCTGTGATTCGATCTAAGGTTTGTTGATAATTAGCCTCAACCTGCCGATATATACTACTGAATCTGTCTTGTCCGGCATTTTCTAAATAGAGTTCATAGTATGCCTTTGCCTTTACCAAATCGGTCGTGACAAAGCTGTATCGGAGACTGTTGCCACTATAGATATTGCCTAGCGTAACTAAAGAGGTAATGTCTCCTTGCGTCAGACCAGCCTCTCTCCACTCAAGAGCTTCCTGAAACTTGCCATTAGACTCCAAGATAGCTACATACCGCTTGATCGCAGGAATATACCCCGCAGTCGCTGCGTTTAAGTATAGGCTGCGCGACTTTTCGAATCGTTCACTTGCGAAGAAGTAATCACCTTCCCCATCCTCCAGCCTTTGCGCACTAGTCATGTAAGCGTTAGGTATTTCGAACGCCATAGCCTTATCTAAGTAATACTCAGATAGGTCGGCGTCTGAAGCGTGAAAATAGTCTGATAAATATAAATATGCGAGACCCGGTGACTTAGCCCCCATCTCAATCAGGCTGTTATAGTACTGAGTCTTATATTTGTCGCGCTTTGCAACGCTTAACCAGTCCCCATAACGATACAGGTACTTAAGAGCGGGTTTGCTCCCGGCTTGCGCAGCTTTTATCAAGTAGTCTCTTGCATAGCCCGTAGCTCTTACACTGTCTTGGAAACCCATCATCTCCATCGCGTACGCATAGGCGCCATCAGGATGATCATTATCTGCTGAATACTTGAGATAAGCTCTCGCTTCTGTGTTGCGAAACTGCGCTCGAAGCAGCTTGCCATACTCATAAGCCTCTGCCGCCGACATTTTCTCGACATCATAATTTTCAATGGCCAACGCACTGAAACTATACGTAACAGTGGCTAGAATAATGGACAGCAGTTTGGTGAACTTTGGCACGACTACCACCCTGTGACTCGACATCATAACCGATCAGTTTCCCTACTCTCGCCGCAGGTTATTATAATATTTTACCGTACCAGAACCTGCTATTTAAGGCATGAGTTACATTCCATCACCCACGGTTTCTAGAGGCCGAAAATAACTCTACTTAATCATAATATTTCAAAAAAATAACTAAGAATAAACTTACGTGATATTAGGAAATATCTGAGCATCAAATATCAAAATAAATACCAAATTAATCATTCGCTAATTTTATGCAAATGACAGCCCGTAGATCAAGCAATTTCTTGCTCGCCATTTATATCATTAACAATAAAGTGGCTAATAAAATAGCATTATTTTATTTATACAGTATATAGCTCCAAATGAATGGCATGATGAATACAATATAATTATTAACATTACTATTATTAAAATCCTTTTCACCCGATGCATTGGTTCAAATTTAACTTGCATCATGGTGATTTTAATTCAACAAAACCAGCAAATAAATTATGAAAGAATAAATAGTCATGAGCCACGAAAATCCACTCAGGTTGGCGCATTTTCTAGAGCATTTATTCCATTAACATCATCCAATTCACTAAAAAATTCTCCCTATGCGATAGATTTTGCTTATCAAGTTGACACTATTTTCAAATATATTAGTGATGAAAATCACATTTCTTGCTAACATGCTGCCAAATTACGTTAAGACTAATCACTTATGGAATGTCGCTTAGGTTGTGGGGCATGTTGTATCGCTCCGAGTATTTCGTCGCCAATACCAGGCATGCCAAATGGTAAGCCCGCGGGGGTTCGCTGCATTCAACTCAATGACGACAATCTATGTCGGTTATTTGGTCAAAAAGAACGTCCTAAGGTTTGTCACGACTTTAAGCCTTGCCCGGTAGTTTGTGGTTCGACTAACGCCGAAGCGATAAGCCATATTACTGAACTCGAAGCATTAACATAGATCGAGTCTCTAGAATATCAATTTGAAATCGTCAATCGCACCTTCTCGTTAGTCCAAATAGTGAGTGTTTATCTCACTTTCCTACAAATTTTCGTTTCAGTTTTTAGAATCATAAAACTATTCCTTTCGTTCGCTGTTTGGCTCACACAATCATGACATTTGTTGCCTATGTTCTATATGTGTTTCCAATCAAACTTTAGGAATAACCTAATGAATAAATACTTTGCAGAATCTTTTGGCACTTTTTGGCTAGTGCTTGGCGGCTGTGGCAGCGCAGTCTTGGCAGCAGGCTTCCCTGATGTTGGCATCGGACTACTTGGCGTATCTCTTGCGTTTGGTTTAACTGTATTAACCATGGCATTCGCTATCGGCCATATTTCTGGCTGTCACTTAAATCCAGCGGTGACTATCGGCTTGTGGGCAGGTGGTCGATTTGAAGGTCGAAATGTTCTTCCATACATCGTGGCTCAAGTGATTGGCGGACTTATCGCAGCAACGGTTCTTTACTTTATTGCGGCAGGCCAGTCCGGTTTTGACGTCGCGGCGTCAGGTTTTGCGGCAAATGGCTACGGCGAACATTCTCCAGGTCAATACTCATTGACGGCTGCACTGCTCACCGAAGTCGTGATGACGATGATGTTCCTCATTATCATCATGGGAGCGACAGACAAACGTGCTCCTCAAGGTTTCGCTCCGATTGCGATCGGATTGGGTTTGACACTGATTCATTTGATCAGCATCCCTGTTACTAACACATCAGTAAACCCTGCTCGTAGTACAGCTGTTGCTGTTTTCGTCGGTGATTGGGCTACCTCTCAGCTTTGGTTGTTCTGGTTAGCACCTATCGTCGGTGCCGCTCTTGGCGCTTTCGCCTACCGTTCGTTTGTAGGTTCTCAAGAGTAACAGACGTTGTAAATTACCACCTTCTAAAGAAGGTGGCTTTGTGTGAGCCCCCTAAAAGGGGGCCTTTGTTTAATCCAACGCCAACTGGTGCTGCTCTACTCGCTCTTGCTTCTCTTGATGTCTTACATATCGGCGTATGATTTCTTCATTGATTC
>NZ_JATABI010000048.1:0-32062 GCF_036533795.1 Vibrio sp. M250220
CCACAATTAGGGCACATGAAGCCATTCTCCCAGCGCAATGAAAATAAGCGTTTCTGACATTGTTCTTCTGTGCCATAAAGACTTAGAAATCGAGGAATAGAAATCCCACCTTGGAATTGAATCTGATTCTTTGGCATACCAAACCCTCCTATAACAATACATTAAGTATAGACGCTTTTAGTATGGCTGAAAGTCGGGGGTAATCACATTAGGTTACCTGCATTGAACCCAGATGGCTCTATGCATCAGATACTTATCGAGCGCCTAGAAACGACATTACAAATGGCGAAGGACAACCCAGACGCCTTAATTGTGTTGACCGGTGGCGTGCCTAAAAATCATAAGACCGAAGGTAAGCTAATGGCTGACTGGTTAATTGAAAAAGGCATCAAGAAAGAACGAATTATTGAAGAAAATTACGCGACCAGCACGGTGGGTAATGCGCTCTTTAGTAGCTATGCACTAGCGCGCCACAATATTCAACATGCGACTATTATTAGCTCCGCAAGTCACGTTCGCCGTGGTCAAACTCTATTTGAGATTGCTAGTTGGCAGACTGGTCCACAAGACATTACTTTTGATACGGTCAGTTACCCAGACAAGCCACTTAAAGAGCTTGAACAAGCCAGTAACAGTGAACTCCTTGGAATCTATCGCGACGCTTTAAGAACATATGGTATGTGGAGCTATCGTTCATACCCACTTGAATCACGTTAAGCCGCACGGACGCTAAAGAGCCTCTTTCGGCTGGTTTTTTAATGCCCATACGCTTAACGCCACCCCCTTTGATAATGAACTGAGTGAGAAACTCTGCCGCCTGGGGGGAATCTCTTCAATACGCCAATCTTGGTAACCCAGTTCACTCTGAGTTGATTTACTTGAATTGAACACGCGACAGAGGACTTGGTGGCTGCTACTTGCCATTGAACTGTGCTCGATACTGTTGTGGTGACACTCCAACAAGACGACGAAAGTGATGGCGTAAGGTCGTCGCATTTTCAAATCCAGACATGTTCGCGAGTCGCTCGATTGAATGTGCCTCTCCCTCTAACAGCCCTTTTGCGCGCTCGATACGTTGTTGAGTTAGCCACTCTTTAGGCGATAGGTTGAAGCTGGCGCGAAACTTACGGTCAAAAGTGCGTCGTGACATATTGGCTTTGTCAGCTAGGGTGTCAACCGTGATGCTTTTATCAAGCTGACTATTGGCCCAGTCGATTGCGGCTGAAAACTGATTGGGTACTTCTAACATAGGGGTTTCGACGAACTGTGCTTGTCCACCTAAACGGTGAGCCGAGATCACCAGTCGCTTTGCCACTTGATTGGCAATGTTATAGCCGTAGTCGCTACGAATTACAGCGAGGCCAAGGTCGAGTGCTGCCGCGCTTCCCGCAGAACATCCAATGTTGTCGTCAAAGACGTAAAGCACATCTGGCTGATAGTGAACGAGAGGGAATTGCTGGCGAAACTTCTGCTCGTACATCCAATGTGTGGTTGCTGTTTTTCCATCAAGCAAACCTAATCGTGCTAGTAAAAATGAGCCAGAACATAGTGTGAGTACTTGCTTACCTTCTTGTATGAACAAGGTGATCTGTCGGTTGATTCTATCAGGAATCGGGTAATCCCAAGTGGGCCATCCAGGAATGATCAGCGTGTCGTAAGATTGCAGAGACTCAACGTATTGAGCGCGAAACAGCAAGTTTCCAGTGGTCTGAATGTCGCTGTCTTGCAAATTGACAACGTCAGTTTGGTACCAGTTTTCGAACTCAGGTCTTGGTAGAGCAAACAATTCTATCGCACACGACATTTCGAACAGAGTGACATGTGTATGGGCGAGGATCGCGACTTTTTTCATCTTCATTCCTTGAGATAACCAGCTTGGCTGAAAATTAACGATAACTGTCTTTTACGCCAATGTCACCTGCTACGATTTGACGGCAAGATAGTATTGTCATCAATCACACAAGGAGTACGTAATATGTCGAGTACAGTATCAAGAGTGGCGGCGGCGAACAGCCAAGAGGCGTTGGCTCATTTTGAGCAACGACTAAAGTTTGAAACAGATTGCTGGGATGTGCACCACGCGTTGACCAATGGATTACAGGATTTTGTCTTAGTCGATGTCAGAGCGGAAGTGCTGTTTGAACAAGGACATGTGGACGGGGCGATCAGCATTCCGCATCCAAGGCTCAATGAGAAGCGCTTGGCTGAGTTTCCATCAGAGACGTTGTTTGTTGTCTATTGTGCAGGACCACACTGCAATGGGACGGAAAAAGCAGCGATACGATTGGCTAAGTTAGGACGGCCGGTCAAGAAAATGATTGGTGGTGTTACGGGTTGGTTAGATGAAGGGTTTGAACTTGTTCCCTGCTTGGTTGAACAGCAGTAAACATGCAGCCAATGCATAGTGGAATTGACCAAATGTCATTGCGCGTCGATCCTTACACTTCGCGCTCTTTTTAAACCCACGCTGAGAATTTGAATCATGTTTTCTCAATCACTTTTCGCTCAGCTTGTGAGAATGAGCTTGTTGCTAATATTGTCTCTGATTGTTGTTCACCACTCTCCAACTTTGTTGGATCTGTTGGCACAACAAGCCGTTGATAGTGGTTGCCACCAGGCATTAGGCGATCAAGCCAGCCATTCTCATGATCATCATCACTAAGGTACTGCGATGAGTATTTTTCGATTTCCCGTTATGGTTTGGCTAGGTGTTGCCATTCTGATTATCTGTCTAGGGATTAGACAATCTTTCGGTATCTTTATGATGCCAATTTCTGAACATTTTCAGACAGGACGCGAATTTTTTAGTTTTGCCATTGCGTTGCAAAACTTATTATTTGGCGTGTTTCAACCGGTTGTTGGCATGGCATCAGATCGATATGGTGCTAAGCGCATCATTATCCTTGGTGCCATCGCCTATGGCTTAGGTTTATACCTGACCTCTATCGCTATGGAGCCTAGCTTGCTTTACCTTTCTCTTGGGGTATTGGTGGGCTTAGGTTTAAGCGCAACCAGTTATGTGATTGTTTTGGGTGCTGTCGCTAAAGTCGTGCCTGCTGAACATGCCGCTAAAGCGTTTGGCCTGACTACGGCGGCGGGTTCATTTGGTATGTTTGCCATGATTCCAGGAGCACAAGCTTTGCTAACGGATTTTGGTTGGCAAGCCGCGCTTCAAGCTTTTGCTCTTTTGTGTAGCACTATGATCGCGTTTGCACTGTTTATGAAAAGCAGTATGCCGAAGCAAGCTACGTCCGTCGGCAGTGTTGAAGAGAATCAGACGCTGAAACAAGCATTGCAAGAGGCGTTTTCTCACAAGGGGTATTGGTTGATCCACCTTGGCTTCTTTGTTTGTGGTTTTCACGTTATGTTTATCGCCACTCACCTGCCAAGCTACCTTGCTGACAAGCAATTACCGGCTTCCGCAGCCGCAATGGCTTTGGCGTATGTGGGTATATTTAACATCTTTGGCTCCTATTTTTGGGGAGTAATGGGTGACCGATTTAATAAGCGTCATGTAATGGCTGCGCTGTACATCATGCGTACCTTGGTGATCGGAGCTTTTGTAACCTTGCCTGTTACTGAACATACTGCCGTTATATTTGGTGGGGCAATTGGCTTTTGTTGGTTGGGAACCGTGCCTTTGACGTCGGGGCTAGTGCGCCAGATCTTTGGAGCCAAATATCTCTCCACCCTGTACGGCTTGGTATTTTTTACTCACCAAGTAGGGAGTTTTTTGGGGGCTTGGGCTGGTGGCCGTATTTACGATTACTACGGCTCCTATGAGCCAATCTGGTGGTCGACTGTGGTATTGGCTTTTGCTGCTGCGCTGATTCATCTGCCAATTAATGATAAGCCAGTACAACGTTATGCCGTTGCGTAATAAATGAAAATAGTGAGTCCGTTTTAATCAAACTTCGATTATGATGGACTCATTCTAATTCTCATCTTTGTTATTTATATGTTCGCTGAATGGGTCTCGTCAGAAGCATTGATTGCTGCTTTTCTTATCTTTTTGGGGTCGTTTGTTCAAACGGCGATAGGATTTGGTTTAGCGATTGTTGCTGCGCCACTGTTGATTTTAGTTTCACCTGATTATGTCCCCGCGCCTATCTGTTTGGTGGCTCTGTTTATTTCAATACTCAATGCACTTAAACATCGTGCGAGTGTCGAGATTGGTGGTCTAAAAATGGCGTTGATAGGGCGAGTTCCGGGGTCTATTGCTGGTGGCGTATTGTTAGTCATGGTGTCCACTGATGTGATGACACTCTGGCTCGGGTTATTGGTGTTGTTCGCGGTGGTGGTGAGCCTGCTCCCATTCCGTATCGAGCCGACGCCAATGCGAATGGGCGTCGCTGGCTTTTTCTCCGGTTTTTTTGGCACGAGTTCAGCGATAGGCGGCCCTCCAATGGCATTATTGCTGCAACATCAGGAAGCGAATCAACTACGAGGCAATCTTTCTGCGTTTTTTGTCTTTAGTTCGTTTATCTCATTGCTTATTCAAATGCCGGCAGGGTTTTTGACACTCCATCACCTCTGGATCAGCGTGCCACTCATCCCAGCGGCTTGGATCGGTTACAAGCTCGCTCAGTTGACGACTCACTCATTGCCAAAAGAGAAAATTCGTTTTGGTGCGCTATTGTTGTGTAGTATCAGCGGCGCAACCGCAGTCTGGCAGGGTTTGTCTTAAACTGTTCATGTTAGGTTAAGGAACGATCCTGATACTGGTCGCTAGTAAGGAAGGCACGTTCAAGCTCATTTTATACACCCTTCCTAGTACTGAAGTACGATGATTGCTCAGTGGCTAAGGTTTTTCACAAAGGAGAGAGTCAGTGTTAAGAACACTTGGAAACATAATTTGGTTCCTATGCGGTGGTATCGTCATGGGTTTAATGTGGTGGTTTTTTGGATTGCTGGCGTTTATCAGTATTATTGGCATCCCTTGGGGACGAGCGTGTTTCGTTATGGGCAACTTCTCTTTCTTCCCGTTTGGGCAAGAAGCTATTGCTCGTGATGAGCTGACTAATGAGACAGATATAGGTACCAGCCCGTTGGGACTGGTGGGTAATATCATCTGGTTTGTTTTCGCCGGTATTTGGTTGGCGATAGGACATATCATGTCCGCAGTTGCCTGTTTTATTACCATCATTGGCATTCCTTTCGCGCTCCAACACTTAAAGTTGGCGTACATTTCTCTCGCGCCAATTGGTAAAACCGTTGTGCCGAAAGAGCAGGCTGCGTTAGCAAGATACTCTAAGTAGCAATTAGCCTGTTGATGGCGTAATTGAAGAAAAGATCCCTAATGGGATCTTTTCTGTTTTTGGCGATTATTAGGCGAAAAGTCGAACCAGAAACCGCTCAAACTTTATTCATTCAGTGCGGGGGATGAGTTAAGCAAATGATTGCTTAGGTTTTTTTATGGTCAAATCTGAGCAGTGGATACTATCTGTTGCTGCCCAAGCATGAAGAGAGTACACGCATCACGCATCAGGTTGATTGGCTGGTGCAGTGAGCGACGATTAGTACGCCTTGATACCAAAAGGTTTTAGTTTAGCTGGCAGCACTTCGTCCAGCTTGTCTATCTCATCAGGGAACACCTCTATTAGTGCAAAATGATGCTCCTCATAGATGGCTCTAATTTTATGCTGCTGTTTTTCTGGAGTTGTCGCGTTGTCGTCACCCCAATATTGAAGATAGACTTTTCCGGTTGGCAGATAAAAATCACTCAGTACATCTTGTTCAATCGGTAGCTGACGGTCATAGGCATGGACGACACCATTCATGTAAAGCCAATTATCGATGATCAGTTCTGCTTTAGAGCGCACATAGTGCCCGTCTAGCGTGCGATGCTTAGCTTCGAACTTTTGTCTGAAACTCGACAACGATTTGTCCGTAGCGTGCGCTTGGGCATCTTGCCCTGAGAACTCAACAACTGACTGTCTCAAACGTTTGTTGCGAACAATCGAGTCATGCCAAACGACAAAGTGTTGCTCACGCTCTTTGTCTTCGCGCTGATAACCGCCTACAGTGAGACCAGACGCAGTGACATGCCAGCCATTGTCGCCCTTGGTGATCCAACCCAATTCCTGTAGTAACTGATTGACCTTTTTTGCGCTGAGAGAAAAGCGTTGACCAATTTGGGTGGCGCTCATGGTTTTACCGCTGGTGGCGGTGGAATCGATAAGGAGGTTTTCTGGCCAAACAATAAACTGGCCAAATTTAGTATGATCGATGTACTCACCACCAAATTTAATCCCAAGCTCTGTCAGAACCCAGCCATCATCTGAGCGATTGATATACCCTGCAACTTTAAGGTCGCTAAACAGCTTCTTAGCATCCATTTCACGTTGTTTTGCCAAGGCGGTGGTAGAGATTTTGTCTGACATTCTATTCTCCTTATCATTGATGCTATTGTTAAATCAAAGCCCCGTTTAATCAAGAAGATATAGGAAAATAATAGACTTGCTGTCGACAATGTAGTGCGCTAAAAAGTGTCCGTTAGAGCCTGATGGGAGTTGCACAGAGCCAAGGAGGAGAGTCCCTCCTGACTCACTATTGATAGAGTATCCCGTCAACCATTACGGCCTGGCTTTGGTAGTCGTCATCCAGTATGGTTGCGGCCGCACGGAAATGGGGCTGGAGCATTCCAAGATCGTCGCAATGAAGCGCTTGAGCTGGGTAGGTTGCGGCCATTTTTAACGCTTCTTCTTCGTCAATTCCCCATCGGATGACATTCGCCACTGATTGATCCATGCCAATATGGGCTCCCGCCAAACTGCCTCGACTGTTAACCAGTTTATTGTTAACTACCTTGATCGTTTCTCCATCGAGAACAAACTGATTGGTTTTGCTACCCACTGTCGCCATTGCATCCGTAACGATCAGCAGTTTCCCTTGTGGCTTCGCCTTGTGAGCAAGCATTACGTTTTGAGGATGAACATGGATCCCATCAGTAATGATCGAGCACCAGCTATGATCTGAGTAGAGTGCTGTACCAACCACGCCCGGCTCGCGACCTTCTAAGGGAGACATTGCATTAAACAGATGGGTAAAACCATTGATAAGCAAGCGTTTTTCATCTGGCAGTTGAGCCGCTTTGGCGTTGCTGTGACCACATGACAGAATAACCTGATGCTCTTTCATCCACAGTAGTGCGGAGCGGTCGATATTTTCTATCGCGGCGGTGACCAGAACCTTGCCTTGTTTAGGCCATTGGAATGATTCGAGTTGCTCTACCGTTGGTGAGTAAAACAAGTTGGCATCGTGCGCCCCTTTCTTCTCTTTATTTAACCACGGCCCCTCTAAATGAACACCCAGCACACCAGCAACCGACTCATCCATCGCCTGCTGCGTGGCGTTGAGGGCATGTTGAATATTTTCAGGTGTCGAGCTAATGAGTGTTGGCAGTAAATAGGCAGTACCATGTTTTCTATGGGCTTGACATATGGTTGCCATTCCGAGTGTTGTAATGTCATTGTTGAACATCACATCGCCACCACCATTAACTTGTATATCGATAAATCCAGGGGCGATTAAACCCGTCGGGAAATGTTGATGCTCTATTTCATTAGGCAATTCACCAATAGGGAGTATCGAGGCTATCTGGTTTTCCTCCCAGACTAAGGCGCAATTATAGTGGTAGTGATTTCCATCGAAAATTCGTGGTGCAGATATCGCTTTAAGCGTCATGATTTACTCTCCAAACTGAAATGCAGCACCAAGTAAGCAGGCGTCATAATCGCCTTTGGCTGCCACAACAGGCACTTGAAATACCGCTGGACGACGTTTTATCGCTTGATCGACACGAGCAATATAGTTCTTTGCCAGCCCGATGCCGCCCCCTAAGACAATGACATCGAGATCCAAACATGCTTTTAAGTTACAGCATAGTAGTGCAATGGCTCGTGCGCTTTGGTCAATGATCGCTTCGGTGTCGGCATTGGTCTGCGCTTGTTCGAACAGTTCAATGTTTGATACTGGTGAGGAAAAGCGTTGTTCGCTCGCTCTTTGGATAGCGGTTCCGGAAGCGATAGCTTCAACACATCCCATTTGACCACAGCCACATTTAGGGCCGGTTAGAGATACTGACATATGTCCTATATGTCCAGCGAGTCCGGACTGACCTTGATGCAATTTCCCATCGATTATAATCCCACCACCCACTCCGGTTGATACAGTAATGAACGCCATGTTTTTCACTTGATCATCCAACTGAGTATATTCGAACCATGCAGCGGCCTGTGCGTCATTCAGCATTTGAACAGGCAGTCTGACGTGTTTTTCTATAGCCTGAACTAAAGGAAAGGGAGCGGGAAAGGCGAGGGTATCGGGATTAATGGCACTTATTCCCAGCTCAGTCACTAAACCTGTGGTTGAAATCCCGATATTGTCGCACTCTTTTACCCAATCACTGCTGCTCGTGAGTAGAGTGTGGGCAAAGAGATCGACATCGTTGACAAGCGGTGTCGAGATTTGTCTACGCTCAATTAACACGCCTTGTTCAACCAGCCCTAAGGCGATTTTTGTCCCTCCGATGTCGATTGCTAATGTGCGCATTCCTTTGCTCCTGCTGCCTGAGTGGCTGAGTTAAACCATTGAGTGACGATTTCAAGACGAGTGATAGCAGAACCGACCGTCACTGCCGTTGCCCCACACTCAATGGCTTTAGCCGCTAACTCAGGTGTGTTGTATCGTCCTTCTGCCATTGTAAAGAATCCAGCTTGTGAAAACTGTTTGACTAACTGCAAATCTGGTTCTGTTGGTTCAGTCTCTCCAACGTAACCCGATAATGTTGAACCGATTATTTCCACTCCTTGTTGATGAGCCCAAGCACCATCTTCAAAACAAGAACTGTCAGCCATTGCGATACAACCTGAATTTTTGATGGCTTGAGCGATATGTTCTCTGCTTTCAGGACGTGGTCGATCAGTGGCGTCGAATGCGATGATCGTTGCCCCAGCGTTAGCTAAGTCATCAACGTCACTGGCAAAAGGTGTGATGCGGACAGGACTGTCCTGCAAGTCACGTTTCACTATTCCAATAATTGGTACACTGACGGCTGCTGAGACTGCTTTGACATTTTTTACACCCTCGATACGAAATGCCTTAGCCCCGGCTTGTTCAGCTGCAACCGCCATGGCGACGATAAAATCGGTGTTTTCTAAAGGACTGCCTACCACTGGTTGTATCGATACTACGGTTTGACCGAGCAGAGACTGCTTTAATTCATTGATACTTATACTTTTTGTGTTCACAACGGGCCTCGTAACTTGAGTAATGCTAGTGCGGAGTGAAGGAGAAAGAAACCGTCACAATTCGTCCAATCAGTGTGCCAATTGATATGTCTGGCGAATTTTTGTCCGCGATCACATTTTGTAAAAAGTTGATTTGAAAATAATCTTCATGGCAATAATAATCCATGACGAAGATTTTTTTCAAACAAAATAAAAGTTTTTTTTGAAAATGGTGAAACCAGGTATAAATCGTATAAAAAGGGAACAATATGAAAGCCATCAATAAGATTACTCTCGCTCTGCTGGCCCTAAGCTGTGCCACTAGTCTACAAGCCGCTACAACACTGAAAATGGGGATGCAAGCCTCAGTCGGCTCTGTGGAGTACGCTTCAGCGAAACTCTTGGCGGACACCATGGAGGAGATGAGTAAAGGCGAACTGAAACTCGCTCTTTATCCGAGTGCACAGCTTGGTGATGACCGCGCGATGCTACAGCAGTTAAGCATGGGTGATTTGGACATTACTTACGCAGAGTTTGGCCGCATGGGTCTTTGGATTCCACGTGCTGAAGCCGTGACACTGCCTTATGTTGCGCGTGATTTCGAACATTTACGCCGTATGTTCGATTCAGATTTTGGTATTGGAATCCGTGAAGAGATGCTGTCCAAGTTCAACTGGCGCGCTCTCGATACTTGGTACAACGGCACTCGCGAAACCACTTCTAACCGTCCTCTTAACTCAATTGAAGACTTCAAAGGTCTGAAATTACGCGTACCTAATGCTAAGCCAAATCTAAACTACGCTAAGTTGTCTGGTGCATCACCAACACCAATGGCGTTTTCGGAAGTTTATTTAGCCCTTCAAACGAATGCGGTAGATGGTCAGGAAAACCCATTACCAACGATCAAAACGATGAAGTTCTATGAGGTTCAGGGCAACCTTGCGATGACCAATCACATTGTCAATGACCAGATGGTGATCATCTCGGAATCCACTTGGCAAAAACTGTCTGACAAAGAGAAGAAAATTGTCGAAGACGCGGTGATGAAAGCTGGTGAAGCGCATACGGCTTCAGTTAAGAAGCAAGAAGCGGAATTGGTTTCATTCTTTGAAGAGCAAGGGGTTAACGTGACATATCCCGATTTAGCGCCTTTCCGTGAAGCGATGCAGCCACTCTATGCTGAGTTTGAAGATAAGGTGGGTCAGCCTATCGTTAAGAAACTCGCGGCTATGTAAGAGAGTAGCGTTAGCTATTTTCGTTTGTTCGGGCTGGCCGTAAAGGCCAGCCATGGAGCTCAAGATGTTACGTAAGATAATTAATAATATTGAAGAGATCATTACCGTACCTTTGATGGCTGCTTTGCTAGTGGTTCTGACATGGCAGATAGGTACACGCTGGTTGCTCAATGATCCTTCCCTTTGGAGTGAAGAACTCGCCCGGGTTCTGTTTATGTACATGTCGCTGATTGGTTGTGCCATTGCCATTAAACGCAGCACTCATGTCAACATCACTTTCTTTTCAGACAAACTGCCAGAGAAAGCTCGCTTGTGCTTGGTGTTATCGCTTGAGCTCGCGGTTCTGGTGTCGATTTTTGCCATTATTGTATTGGGTTATCAGCACGTTCAGCGCACAGCTTTCTTTGAGTTGATCACGCTTGGAGTGTCGAGCAGTTGGATGAACTACAGCTTGCCAATTGGTGGCGTGTTTATGGTGTTCAGACAGCTGGAGAAAATGGTTGGTATTGGTAAGCAATTGTTCAACTGCAGCCAATCAGTATCTTCCACAGATTCGCAAATAGCTCAGCGGTAGGGATTCCATATGGCGGGTTCAATTTTTGGCTGGCTAGGGCTGCTATTTGCAGGAATGCCAGTAGGTTTTTCTCTTATTTTCGTTGCCTTAGTATTTTTGGTTTTAACCAATAGTACAGGGATAAATTTCGCTGCTCAGCAGATGCTGAGTGGTATCGATAATTTCACTTTGTTGGCGGTGCCTTTCTTCGTTTTGACGGGGCACTTAATGAACAGCGCCGGCATTACTGAGCGAATTTTCAATTTTGCTAAATCCATGGTCGGTCATATAACAGGTAGCCTTGGTCACGTAAATATCATGGCAAGCTTGTTGTTCTCAGGTATGTCAGGGTCAGCATTGGCAGATGCTGGTGGCCTAGGACAGTTAGAAATAAAATCCATGCGTGATGCAAAATATCACGATGACTTTGCCGGTGGTCTTACGGCGGCTTCTTGTATCATTGGTCCATTAGTTCCCCCTTCTGTCCCTTTGGTGATATACGGAGTGGTATCCAATACGTCCATCGGCGCTTTATTCCTCGCAGGTGCTATTCCCGGTCTATTATGTTGTATTGCGCTAATGACGATGAGTTACTTCATCTGTAAGAAGCGTGGCTATATGACGTTGCCTCGCGCGACTCGAAAAGAGCAGCTGACGTCATTCAAAGAAGCTTTCTTATCACTACTTACTCCGGTAATCATCATTGGCGGTATCTTTTCAGGTAAGTTCACTCCGACGGAAGCCGCGGTAGTCTCTTCTCTGTATGCGCTTTTCCTTGGTACTGTTGTTTACAAGCAGCTTACCCTGGGTGGTTTTGTTGAGATTCTTAAAGAGACGGTAAACACGACTGCAGTTGTCGCTCTAATGGTAATGGGTGTGACTGTATTTGGTTGGATCGTTGCCCGTGAACAGTTACCGCAGATGTTGGCTGATTACTTCCTGACAATCAGTGAAAACCCGTTGGTGCTGCTGCTACTGATCAACTTGCTACTACTATTCCTTGGTACCTTTATCGAGTCATTGGCGCTGTTGCTACTCTTGGTTCCATTCCTTGTTCCGGTTGCTGCGGCGGTTGGTATTGACCCAGTTCACTTTGGTGTAATGGCAATCCTGAACCTGATGATCGGCATTCTTACTCCACCGATGGGCATGGCACTTTACGTGGTATCCCGCGTGGGAGATATCCCATTCCACGTTCTGACTCGCGGTGTTCTACCGTTGCTGGTTCCTCTCTTTATCGTATTGGCGCTTGTTGCTGTATTCCCACAATTTACTCTGCTGTTGCCTGAGCTAATGCTTGGTTACGGACAGTGATGACAATTTGAAGTTAAGGTAATTAAGATGAAAAAACTAACTGGCCTGATTGCTGCTCCACACACTCCTTTTACCGTGGACAACAAGGTGAACTTTGCTGCAATTGATCAAATTGCTCAACTGTTAATTGAGCAAGGGGTAAAGGGCGCTTACGTTTGTGGTACTACCGGCGAAGGCATACACTGTTCAGTTGAAGAACGAAAAGCGATCGCAGAACGTTGGGTTAAAGCGGCAGATGGCAAACTTGACCTGATTCTGCACACCGGCGCTTTAAGTATCGTTGATTCCATTAACTTAACAGAGCATGCTGAAACACTGGATATTTTGGCGACCTCGGCGATTGGGCCTTGTTTCTTTAAACCTAGTAGCGTCGATGATTTGGTCGACTATTGCGCTCAGATAGCGGCGGCGGCACCTTCAAAGGGCTTTTATTACTACCACTCGGGTATGTCAGGGGTAAATCTGGATCTTGAGCAGTTCCTGATTAAAGGTGAACAAAGGATCCCAAATTTATCTGGTGCCAAGTTTAATAATGTCGACCTTTACGAGTATCAACGTTGTGTCCGTGTTTCTGGTGGAAAATTTGACATCCCATTCGGTGTCGATGAGTTCTTGCCTGCGGGTTTGGCGGTTGGTGCAGTCGGTGCCGTGGGCAGCACCTATAACTACGCTGCGCCGCTTTACCTCAAGATTATTGAAGCATTTAACCAAGGTAAGCATGACGAAGTGGCGGCATTGATGGATAAAGTTATCGCCATCATCTGTGTTTTGGTTGAATACGGCGGCGTTGCTGCAGGTAAAGTCGCGATGCAGCTGCATGGCATCGATGCCGGAGATCCTCGCCAGCCGATCCGCTCTTTAACTGCCAACCAAAAAGCAGACGTAAGCTCTAAGTTACGCGACGCTGACTTCATCTAAAAAAATAATAGGGAGGTTCGCCTCCCTACTTTGTCTTAATCATCTGGAGATTATTATGCAGGGGATCTATCTTCCTTTGATGACGCCGTTTTCTAGTCAAGGCGAGCTTCAACTTGAGAAAATACCAGCGATGGTCGAACATCATATCCGCCAAGGAGTGAACGGATTCTATATAGGAGGAAGTTCGGCTGAGTGCTTTATGATGAGCGTGCAAGAGCGGCAACAAGTACTGGAAGCGGTTGCCAATGCAAACCAAGGGCGTGTGGCTTTGATTGCTCATGTTGGGGCGATTGCATTGTATGAAGTTAAAGCCTTGATTGATCGCGCTGTGGCTTGTGAATATGATGCGATCTCTGCGACACCACCGTTCTACTACGGCTTTGGTAAGGCAGAGGTTGAACACTATTATCGCACCATTGCTGGATATTCCCGTCTGCCTTTGTTGCTCTACAATATTCCGGGTACAACAGGCGTTAACTTCAGCCACCAAGAACTGATTGATTTGTCGAAGCTTGATAATGTTATCGGTATTAAACATACCACCAACGATATGTTTTTTATTGAACGCTTGCGCCATTGCTTACCAGATAGCTGTATCTTTCATGGCGAAGACACTATGCTGGTGAATGGTTTGCAAATGGGAGCCAGTGGCGGCATTGGTAGCACCTACAACGTAATGTCGAAACAGTATGTCGAGATCTATCAAGCGATGTGTGCAGGCCAAGTCACACAGGCGATGGCGGTACAGAGACGAGTCAATCGTATGACGGAAGTTTTACTCGAGGTCGGTGTTTATCAGGGCATAAAATATGCGATGGGTGAACTGGGTGTTGATTACGGAGTATGCCGTGAACCATTTCTACCCCTTGATGGGGCCAGCAAACAAAAAATAACCGATGCAATTGAAAGGTTTGATTTCAATTAGCTTATCGCGAGATAACACGATTCTTGGTGTTCAAGAGGCACTGAGTTTGATACTTTTATCCTAGCCAAATAAATCTGAAGAGGCCGTAGTGAATTCGCCTAAAAATCTACTGGTTCGATTACGTTCAAACATCGAACCTTTGAGTAAAAAATTGACACTGGTTGCGGATTACGTACTTGAAAATGCACATGATGTACAGTTTCAGACCATTACTGAGCTTGCTCGTAATACCCAAACAAGCGAAGCGACGGTTGTACGTCTGTGTCGTGATTTGGGATATAAGGGCTATTCTGATTTCAGAATGGCGCTTGCTGTCGACCTCAGTCAGACCGCAAGCCAAAATCAGCCTCAAATGGAGGGGGATATCTGTGATATTTCGGCTCAAAGTGCCGTTGATAGTTTGCAAGATACTGCCAAGCTGATTGATCGTAAATCATTGAGTCGTATCTGCGAACTGGTCCATAAGGCTCAGTTTATTGGCTGTGTTGGTGTGGGTGCATCGAGCATAGTGGGGCGCTACCTAGCGTATCGATTGGTACGTATTGGTAAGAAAGCCATCATGTATGAAGATACGCATTTAGCGGCGATGAGTGCAGGTCGCAGCAGTGCGGGCGATTTGTGGTTCTCGGTATCAAGCTCTGGTTCAACCAAAGAAGTGATCCATGCCGCCAGTCAGGCACATCGTCGTAATGTTCCTGTTGTCTCTTTAACAAATATCAGCCATAGCCCGTTGTCGGCAATATCTGATGAGTTGCTTGTAGCAGCACGACCAGAAGGCCCACTCACTGGAGGGGCGTTTGCTTCAAAAGTTGGCGCTTTGCTGTTGGTTGATGCGCTGATTAATACTTTGATTGATAGCTATCCCGAATATACTGAGTCGGTATTGGAAACGGCTGAAGTTGTTCTTCCGTTGATGAACAGTTAGTATCTTTCTGATATTAAACAACTAATTTTAAAGCTCACTATTTTGTGGGCTTTTATTTTTTCATTTGGTGAAAATATTTTTCATTAATCAATAATGTGTTCGATATATAACCAATGTTGGCCAGAGGCTTGGCTAATTTGTCACTCGCTGACGCAGCCAGTTCGGCGACCATCGATAAGGAAATAACAATAATGAACATTAGAAATCATCTCTTTTGATTAGCGGGGAAATAAAACCTGGGCTAAGAACCGCTGAAGTGAAGCAGTATCAGTTTACCCAAATGCAACCATGGCAAAGTATGCACGAGCTTCCTGCGCCTAGATCAGGGAAGGTTCAGGAGGGGGTTGCCGAAGCGTTTGCGGGACGAAGTAATGGTGTGATTATTGTGGCTGGCGGAGCCAACTTCCACGGGGCAAAAGCAGCGTTTGAAAATGGCAATATGTTTGCTCATAACGGTTTTGGCAAAGCATTTAACCCAGAGATGTATGTCCATAAGGATGGCCTATGGCAAGAAGTTAATGGTCTTCCTCAAGGTATCGCCTACGGGGCGTATTTTGTAGGTAGCCAGAATAACTTCAACAACCACCAATGGTATACGCATAAAGGGTAAACGAAGCACTACAGCAATAGTATCTAGCGTTTTGACGGTATCAATTGGCACAGCGAGAGAGCCTTGTCCCAAGGTGTTGCTTATGGTGTCTCTGTCTCCACGGGTGATACGTTCTATCTCCTAGGTGGTGAAAGTAAGTTGGGAGAGGCGCAAACTCGTTGCTATGCGTTGAGCTGTCAGTAGTGAGACTTTATTGAAAATTGAGGGCAGGTGTAAAGTACGGCTGCCCTTCTTCAATACCAACACGCTTTGTTGAAAATAATCATTTAGTTAATGGCTCACTATGTTGCTCAGAGCGTCAGTCAGACTTTCGCTTCCGCATAATAAACACATATAACCCACCAACTAACAGCCCCCAAAGCGTCGAGCTAATACCAAGTAGACTCATTCCTGAAAGAGTAACCAAGAAGGTTAACAGGGCTGGTTCACGTAGATTGTCACTCTGAAACGCAGTTTGCAAACACATCAGTAATGTGCCGAGTAGGGCGAAGCCCGCCAGCATATAAGTGATTTGTTGTGGAAGTGCTAAGAATAAGGCAACAACGGAAGAGGCGAGTATTCCTGCGACCAAGTAGAAGCCCTCCGCCCACAAGACCGCTTTATAGCGCACATTTTTATCTCTATCGACGTCTTCAGTCATACAGAGTGCGGCTGATATAGCCGCGAGATTGAGACTGAATCCACCAAATGGAGCCGATAGGAGATTGGTTATCCCAGTACCGAGCAGTATGGGTTTGACCGGCGCTTGATACTGATAACTTCTCATCATGGCGATACCCGGCAAATTTTGTGAGAGCATGGTGTACTTAGGCACAAAACGTTTGCTGACAATATAAGCCGAAAACATTGCTCCAAAGATGATAGGCATGGTCATGACAGGCTCAAATGCTTTCACACAGAAAGGCAGTAAGATTGCCGCCAACATTGCGGTTGCGAGTGGAGAAGGAATACGTTGCAGTGCTTTGGAAAGGGGCGAAATTAAACCAGTTACAAATATCAGTAGTCCGGTTACAGCAAAGGTCGCGACTAGCGCTGGTAACGAATATTGCGACGCGGAACTGACCAATATCGCCGCTTCAGGTATCGACCAAGCCCTACGATTGCCACTCTTTGGAAAATTGCGAGTGGTTTGGAGACCTCTTTTTCGGCTTTTTTGCCAACGATCCTAATTTGCAGTCACCGGATAGGGTGTTTCCTGAAGATCCGCGCATGAAGGTAAAAACGTTGTTCCCATACAAAGAAGATACCGGTCTTGAAGTATTCGAGATTACTTTGTCCCAACATCATCAACAGATGTCTGATGCACACAGTGCTGGAGTCGTTGAGCATGTACATGTAATCAAAGGTGAAGCGAGGATTTACTTCGATCAAGAATGGCATTCGCTCAAGGAAGGCGAAAGCTTACGCTTTTACAGCGAGCAGCCTTATGGCTATCAAGCTGTCTCGGAGAGTATGGTTTTTCACAATATTGTCTGCTATCCGAGGTAATGAATGTAGTGTAGGGAAGTGCATGTCCACTTCCCGTTAACATTCCTGAAAGGTATTCAAGACCACTTGATTGCGGCCAAAGCCTTTAGCTTGATACAAGGCTTTATCGGCTCGGCTTATCGTACTGTGTGAACTAATTTGGCTGTCGGTGATACCAATGCTAATGGTATAGCTGATATCAGACTCATCCAGTTCTACGCGTGACTGTTCCACCATCTGACGTAGCAGTTCACATTGTTCATAGGCGTGGTTTTCATCATTGGCATGAAACAAAATACAGAATTCCTCGCCACCATATCGAGACAGGCTGAGTGAACCTGGCTTTGGAAAACAACGCCTCATTAAATCGGCGGTATGATAAATGACTTTGTCACCGTCTAAGTGACCGATGTTGTCATTGATGGTTTTAAAATGGTCGATATCAATCATCGCAAGGTACAAACCATGACGCTCAATGTTATGTTCAATGTGCTCCGTCAGCGCCAACTTGTTGTCTAGGTGTGTCATCACATCACTATTTCGTAGCTGTTGGTGAAGTATTAGGTTAGACAAGGCGATTTCAGAGTAATCTCTGATCATGGTCAGTATCGTGCGGTAGGTTGGTATATTGGCATTGATGTACATCACTGCAATTAAGTTGTCTTTGTCAAACAACGGGATCGTATAGTGTCGAGACGTGATGTGCAGTTTCTTTGCAAGTGGATCGACATATTGCCTTGTTGTGTAACTCATCGAACTCGGAGAAAAGCGCTTAGCCAGAGTAGAGTCAGTCAGCACGACTTTTGTATTGCCATGATAGTCTATCGTGGTGAAGTGTCCGTAGTCCGAATTATAAAAACATAGCTGCATTCCTTTGTGGTGACAGAAACGATCCAGCACGGCTTTTAAATAGCGTTTAAAGTCCGCCAAATTTTCTCGGTTATTCAATTGTGCAAGACTTTTGTTGAGTTGATACGTGAGATAGTTAATCGCGACTGCTAACAGCATCAGTGAGGCAATAACAATAGCAGACAGCGCAAACTGATAAGAAGTGGCTAAGATATTGGCTCGATCGGTACCCGCGATAAATACCCAGTTATGTTTATTATCAGCACTAAAGACGGACATCTTATACTGACCTTGGTAATAATATTCATACTTGCCGAAATAGAGCCCACTACTGATCAACTCACTAATGCCAGCAAGGTAACTGATTGATGGTGTACCTAGTCGCTTTGGATCTGGGTGGAAAACCAGCCTTCCGCTAACGGTGTCAACGACAAACACATATCCACTGTCTAATGTCCGCAGAGCACGCAAACTTTGTGTGGCAGATCTGAGGTCAAATTCTATCCAAATTTCGCGATACTCATCCGGTATATACCTGACGGCAAATACCCATTGATTGGACGCTTTAGGGTAGATAGAGGACACGGTGAATTTTGTAGAGATTTCATCCAGCGGTTGCCAAACGATATCCGAGTGTTGCTCTGAATAAGTCGCTTTGTGCTGTATTGATTGATATTTGGTGTGCTGCTTATTTCTGTAAATGATATCACTGTAAGCTGGGGTATATTTGAGAATACGTTGAGCTGTAGAGACAAAATCCTCCTCGTTAGACGAATCCGCTAAGAGAAACAGTTTACTGGAGGCTGCTTCGAGTTGTGAAGATACTAAGTCGGAAGCGGTTTTTATATTCACAAATGATTGCTGGTAAGCATTGTATTCCGACTGTTTAAGTTGCTGAAAAGCAGCATAGACCATACCTATAACTAATAGAATGATGTACGGTCTTAAGGTTCGAATTACCAACTTGGGTAATGCCATGGATTGCCAACTGATGTTTTAGGGGAACGGATGATGGCCGATAGTTTAAACTGATTTAATATTCACATCAATCAACACAAGTCCAGATTTTTTGTAGGAAAAGTGTTAAAAATTAGCGACATATCACTATATCGCTAGATTGATCATCAGGCTTTTAAGTGGAAGATGGCTAAAGATGCAGGGGCCACCAAAGCTTGTTTATGATCTATGGTTTGATGGAGCTCGTGTGAGTCGGTATTGCACACCATTACCCACTCTTTGCCATTAGTCTCTGGAAGCGTAAATCGAGCGGGCGCATTGGTTTGGTTGATACAGTAGAACAACTCATCACCATGTTTGCCAATGCCCAGATGCAAGGCGACTGAACTGAGGCGATTCCAATCATCGTGTTCCATGAAACTGCCATCAATTCTGCGCCAGAAAATACGGTTGTTATTGCGTTTTGCACCACTGAAAGCACGAATAAATGGCACCATATATTGCTGGCGAGCTTTTACCATATCGGCTAACCACGACTTGAAACTCTCTTTGTCTGGGGTTGTATGCCAGTTAATCCAGCTTAACTCGTTATCCTGACAATACGCGTTGTTGTTGCCATTTTGAGTATGGGAAAGAACGTCGGCGGTCAGAATATGTGGAATACCAAAAGCAAACAGCAGGCTGGCCATAAAGTTACGCTTCTGCTTTTCACGCTTCTCTATGATCACCGGATTGTCGCTCTTACCTTCAACACCATAGTTATCCGAACGGTTGTCACCGTGTCCATCACGGTTCTGCTCCCCATTGGCCTCATTGTGCTTGTGCTTGTACGAGACAAGATCCTGCATACAGAAACCGTCATGGTATGTGATGTAATTGACCGTCAGTTTATACGGCCAGTTAGCGGCACTGTAGAGATCTCGTGACCCCATTATTCGAGTGGCAAACTCCTTTAGAAATCCTTGATCACCACGCCAAAAGCTTCGCGTGATATCGCGCAAACGGTCATTACATTCATTCCAACCAAACGGAAAGTTTCCTACCTGATAACCGTTAGGACCAATATCCCAAGGCTCTGCGATCAGTTTTACTTCTTTCAGAATCGGGTCTTGAGCGACGGCTTTAAAGAACGCAGCTTCAGGGCTAAAGTGTTCACCGTTGCGACCGAGTGTGGCGGCTAGATCAAAGCGGAATCCGTCGATTTTATATTCGCTAACCCAATAGCGCAGCGTATCCATGACCAGATTCAAACTTGCCTGATAGGATAAATCGAGTGTATTGCCACAGCCTGTATAGTTGGTGTAGTGATCGCCCTGTTTAAAGTAATATCGCTTGTCTAAAGCTTTTAAGTTAAAGATTGGGCCATCAGCGCCACCTTCGGCGGTGTGGTTATAGACCACATCGAGAATCACTTCGATCCCGTTTCGATGTAATTCACGGATAGCGGTTTTTAGTTCCGTGACAGCATCGTGAGCCGCATATCTAGGGTCTGGCACCATGAATAGGTAAGGGTTATATCCCCAGTAGTTGACCTTATCCATGTTCAACAGGTGTGGCTCGTGCATGCAGGCGGCGACAGGGAGTAGCTGGAGTGTATTGATGTTCTGTTGTTTATAGAAATCGAGCATCGCATCACTGACTAAGCCCAGATAGCGCCCTTTGTGACGCTCTTCGACTTGTGGATGCAGCTTTGATACGCCTTTTACGTGCGTTTCAAACAGGACCATTTCGTCACGAGGTCTGCGTGGGCTCTCCACTCCCTGCCAGTCAAAACTGTCATCGACAACCACACATTTTGCCAGAGCAAAGCTCTGTTCGCTGTTGAATGGCACTTGATAAAACAGTGGTTTTTCTAAGCCTTTGGCATACGGATCTGAAATCAGATGTGGCTTACCGTTGCGCTGCACCACATACGCATACTTTTGGCCTTTGCGAATGTGCGGAACAAAGGTGAAGCGTATGCCCGCGTACTCTCCGTCCAAAGGATAGGTGGTGATCTGATCCTTTTCATCAAACAGCGCAAGCTGAATAGATTTCGCATCAGGAGCAAAGATAGAGAAATTACATCCTTCGGTGCTAAGGGTGGCACCTAGAGGATAGGGACGGGAGCACTGCATCATCATGACTTATTAAAATAATTTATCGTTTGATCTTTAGTAAATAGTTTTGCAATGAATTGGTCAAGCGCCTTTGACAAAAATAATGATTGTAATTTTATTTCATAATTATGACGCTCTGGCGTGGTTAAGTGAGCTATCTAACATTTGGCGCGAGATATTTTTGTCAGAAAGTTATTTCTCACCCTAATTTTTGTGATTGAAGCCTAAAAAACATTGTCCGGTATGATTTCTCATCCTTTCTCATCCTTTCTCATCCCCCCTAACTATTTTTCATCTGGATGAGTTGCCATTTCTACTCCCCCGTTAATCTTGCAGCAGTTGAAACAAACGGGGACAAGGCCTCTAGCCTGACTCCCATCTTACCTCTCTTTTATTAACGATCTGTTTCTGCCTTTACAGAGTGAGCCAAGAAGAGAGCCAAAGAATAATAATCCCTAAATGGAGTTAATAATGAAAAAAGTAAGTTTAATTGCTGCTGCAGTGGCGACGACTTTATCTGCTGGCGCATTCGCAGCCGACGTGGACTTCCATGGTTATGCGCGTGGTGGTGTAGGTCTGAGCGGTGAAGGTTCTCATGTCACTTATGAAAAGAATAAAGTAGGCCGTCTAGGCAATGAAGACGACCTATATGCAGAAATTGGTCTTAACGCTGAGTTGTACAACAAAGACGACGTAACGTTCAACCTAGAAACATTGGTTGCATACGGTCAGGCTGGTAACAATAACTGGGAAGGCAATTCTAACGCTCTACGTGTTATGAATGTTCAAGCTAAAGGTCTTTTCGAGTCAGATAAAGAAGCTGTACTTTGGGCTGGTCAACGTTACTACCAACGTAAAGATATCCATATCACAGACTTCTACTTCCTAGACACGTCTGGTGGTGCTGGTGGCGGTATCGAAAATCTGTCAGTTGGCGGCGGTAAACTATCTGTAGCTGTAATGCACGATGATGGTACTCAGACAGTTGATGATGGCACGGCTTATGTTTTTGACAAAGATCTAGCTGGCTGTGATGGTAAACCAAGTACTGATGCGTGTTACAAGTCTGAAGCTCAAACGAAAGACGAAACCGTTTCTGGCTACACATTGGACCTTCGTTACGCAGGTATCAACTTGTGGGAAAATGCTAACCTAGAGCTAGCGGTTGCTTACGATTTTGCTTCTGAAGCGAAGAACCAAAATGTTCAAGCTGATGATGGCGTTCTTTTAACTGCGGTGATTGGTCAAGGTTTATCTAACGGCTTCAACCAGACTGTTCTTCAGTACGGTACTGCATCATACGGTAAGCAAATGGCTACGTACGGTGGCGGTGGTTGGTATGACCGCAAAGGTGGAAACAACGATGCTGATGGTTTCCGTATCATCAACTGGGGTGTAACAGGTCTAGGTGAGTCATGGGAACTAGGTCATGTAGTAATGTACGCTCAAGCATCTGATACTAACGATGGTGATATCACAGCTTACAATGCGGTTGTTCGTCCAGTGTACAAATGGGATGAAAACATGAAAACTGTATTTGAAGCAGGTTACTTCGCTGATGAAACTAAGAAAAGCGGAACAACCAAGGACGCATCAGGTTCTAAGTTGACTGTTGCTCAAGCATGGTCTGCAGGCTCTAGCTTCTGGGCTCGTCCTGAAATCCGTGTTTACGGTTCTTACTTCATGGATCATGAAGCAGACAGCTTTGCAAAAGGTACTGACGATTCTGAGTTCAGCGTTGGTATTCAAATGGAAGCTTGGTGGTAATATAGTTTCCGAGTCCTATAAGTCCTAAGTAATAGCCGGCTTACTTAAGTCGGCTTTTTTCGTTCAGTGGAGAGGTTTAGATGAAGCATTTAGTTCTAGGCTGCGCAATTAGTATGGCCCTGTTAGGCTGTACGGCAACAGAAACGGTTGTATTTGATACTCAAAATGTATCTCAAGTCGCTGAATCTTATTCAGAGATAGAATGGGTTAAAGTTGAGCCAACCAAGCGAATTAACTTCTCAATTGATGAAAAGAACCAGAATTATCAATTTCCTACGGGTGTTAGTCCAATAGCGGCTTTCGATATTAATACTCAAGGAAAAGAACTTGAACTCGAAATTATTAGCCATTTCAAAAAGAGTGTTTTCTATCCAAATGCTCTGCTTTTGAATGAAAATAACCAAGTATTAAAAGCATTCAGCACAGAAGATTTCGAGTATAAACATGCCTACGGTTTAGAAGGCGATAGACTGACCACAGAGATCACTATCCAGCCAGTAGGGCAGCAACGCGTTAAGTTACTAATTTACACTACTCCTGAGTTGACCAAAGGAAAGTCGGAAATCCTTCATCCCGTTAAGCTTGATGCGATTGCACGTGGTAATTACCCACCAGACGTTCCAAACCCTATCATTCCTCATGCTCAGCATGGGCTATTGAGTATTGTCACGAAAGTTGACAGTGCAGTTGTTGTTGAAGAACCGCTGACGGTTTCCAGCACGGATACTGCCCAACAGAAGTTCAAAGGCGAGTTAGCTGCTCAAGAGAAACAGAGCACGGCGACTCGCTCGGTTGTTGCTTCAAGTGATGCCTCATTGTCGCTTTCGGTTGAACAGCAGCAATTTTATCTGACTAGTATCGAAAACGCGGTGAAAGTTGGCATGTTAGACAAAGCACTTGCGCTACTCGAAGAAGCAAAGGCTCTCAATGTTGAAGGTGCTCAGCAAGTCTTTATTAAAGCCGTTAATGCAAGATAGCAGCGAATAATCTCTCACCTTCTCGACACCCCGTTAAATAATGATTGGCGGGGTGTTTTATTTCATTTCTCTTATCCTTTTCTCTCTTAAATGTTTTCCGTTGGTCTATTCATGGGCATTTTTCGATACGCTTATTACTTGGCGGTTTATGAAAAGTTCCCATTAATTTATAAAAATGTGATCTTGATCGCCAATTGATGTAAATGATGATCGCGAAGTAGAAAGTTTAAATAATTTATATGCTTAACTGCTGATTATTTTTTTTGAAGTGACGTTGTGACAAAATAAATCACCGATTAAGCATTCAGTTGCACTTAAATTTTTGAAATTCCGTACTAGGGTTTAGATGTTCGTGCAGTAATTAGTCATTAAGTGCTAATTCGGACACTGGTTAAACCAAATACGGACATTAACTATGAAAACTCAATTATTAGCCGCGGCTATCGTGGCAGCAGCAAGTGGTACTAACGCCTTCGCGGCAGAAATCTACAACAGCGAAGGTTCGACAATCTCAATCGGTGGTTATGTCGATGTCGGGATCGGCGAGTACGATAAAGGCACTTCAACCCGTCCAGCGAATCAGGACGTCGACGTCAATCAAGTCTCGCCTCGAATTAACATTTCCGGTACGCAGGATCTTGGCAACGGTGTGGTGGTTGACGCCAAAGGTGAATGGTCACTTAACTACCTTGATGGTGGAGAAAATACCTTCTCTACACGTCTAGGCTACTTAGGTATCACACATGAACAGGCGGGTCGCCTTGTGGTCGGGACTCAGTGGGCTCCCTATTATGATGTGGCGGGAGTTGCAGATTTGCCTATCGCCTTCGCGAATGATTATCTCTATGAAAACCATAACCTACTAGGTACTGGACGTGGTGAGCGAATGGTCAGCTACAGAAAGTCGCTTATGTTCAGTGAAGATGGTGGCGTTGATTTCGGTTTAGGCTGGCAAGGTGAGGAGTCTGAATCTAACGCTGATGCAAGAGTACAAGTTGCTCTGAAAGCCCACTTTATGGGTATTGGGCTGGGGTATACCTACTCTGGCGGTGACCTTGAGATCTCTAGTGTAAAACGAGACGCTAACTCCCACATGTTTGCGCTGAATTACGGTAGCTATGGTAACGGCCTGTATGTGGCGGGTGTCTACGGCATGAATGAATATTTCTACGATGGCTTAGAAGAGACCGTTCAAGTGGAAGGTTTGTTGGCGTTTGGGATGACAAACGGCATTAACCTTAGCGTTAACTATGAGGCGGTAGAGAACGATAAAACGAATTTTACCCTTTACAGCCAGACAGCGATTCAGGCGGAATATTCGATTACCGCTAACTTAGTCACTTTCGCTGGATATGAAATCGATTTGGGTGATGACGATCCAACCACCAAAGATGATGACAAGTGGATAGTAGGAGCGCGTTACTTCCTTTAACCGAAAGTCTAGATTTTAAATACGGTATCGTATTTACGCCTATCTGTTATTGGATAGGCGTTTTTCTCCTTGTTGATCTAAGCGTCAGTAATAATGGGCAGTGGTTCTGATATTTTTACCTAAATCGTTTTTTTATTAGCCACTTAGACTAGAATAGCCTTTCTCTCAAAAATATCAGTCAGGGATGGTGACATGAGTTCAGTAAAGCTTGGAGAATCTTTGGTCCAACCGACCAAAATATTGTGTGTTGGTCGAAACTATCTAGAACATATCCAAGAGTTGAATAACGCCATTCCAGATCAAATGGTGGTGTTTTCCAAGCCGCCAAGCTCGATAACGACCCAACTACAATCCTTTCACCAAGAACCGCTCCATTACGAAGGTGAAATCTGCTTTCTTGTTTCAGAGGGCAGATTATCGGCTGTTGGTGTAGGTCTTGATCTAACAAAGCGAGAGTTGCAATCGAGACTCAAGTCGAAGGGATTACCGTGGGAACGAGCGAAAGCGTTTGATGGCTCCGCGTTGTTTAGCCGTTTTATTCCTCTTGAAGGACTAAAAATTGAACAGTTAGAAATTGAGCTATTTATAAACTGCGTAAGAGTGCAAAAAGGCTCAGTGACGCAGATGATGTACTCTCCACAAACGATAGTCGATGAGCTCTCTACTTTTACCACGTTGTGCGATGGCGACATTATTATGACCGGTACGCCACAAGGGGTTGGTGAGGTACATCCATCCGATGTATTTTTGGCAAGATTAAAAGAAGCAGACAAGACCTTGATTGAAATAGAGTGGGTTGCGCACTAAAAAGCGCTTTACTTTACCCCTAGGACACGGACTAACCTCCAATTGACGACTCAATTGGAGGTTTTTTATGGCCGTTGCATTGTTTCTGCTCGCGGCTCTGTTCGGTTAAAAGAGTTTAAGACATAGAAACAGCACCATACTGACAATGGTCGTCAGCAGTACGTTTTTGGTTTTCCAAGCCAGTAGCGCAGCAACGATAGCACCAATCAGGTAAGGATTATTTGCCGATACCCATAGCTCCTGCTCAGGCATAAATACGATAGGCGCCCAAATCGCGGTTAGCACAGAAGGGCTTGAGTAGGCCAGTAGTCGCTGAGCTTGTGGGTTGAGTCTCAATGGTAGACGAGGTTCCAAAAACAGGTAGCGGCTCAAAAATACCAGTGACGTCATTGCCAAAATAGATAACATAATCATACGATACGTCCTTTCAGTGACTCGGCAATATAACCTGCGAGCATACCTGCAATACTGGCTATCATTAGCCCCGATTCGATACCCGACAAACTGCACATAACGGAGGTCGTTAAAGAGACGAGTACCGCGACTAAGACGGGGGAGGATTTAATGTTAGGCACCACCAAAGCGATAAAGGTTGCTGCGGCGGCAAATTCCAATCCAAGCTCATTCATCGCCGGAATGTAACTGCCAGCGACAATGCCGACCAAGGTGGCAAGGTTCCACCAAAGATAAAAGCTAAGACCGGCACCAAGCGCGTACCAGCGATTGAACTGCTTTTCAGACTGTTGACCGCAAATAGCAAACAGCTCATCGGTGAGCAAGAATCCTAGTCCAAGTCGCCACTTGAGTGGTAGCGGACTGATTTTGCTTCTCATCGATACACTGTAGAGCAAGTGCCTTGAAGTAATAAAAAAGATCGCTAAAAGCATGGTGGTCAAGGTTGCACCTGCCTTAAACATACCTGTCGCGACTAGCTGTGCAGAACCTGCAAACAAGATGGCGGATAGCGCTTGGCTTTCAACGACAGTTAGCCCAGACTCCAATGCAAAGGAGCCTGCTAGCACGCCCCAGGGGATAACGGCAATACTGAGTGGCACCTGGCGAGTGTGCCTTGCCAGAACAATTGTGAGCGACTGAGTTGTGTGTCTATATCTATGGTCATGCTACTCATGTTTCTTTCTACGTGTGGTGATAGTTACATTCATTTAGTCACAGTTACGGTATCAGCGGCTTGTACGTAATTGCTTTCTATTTACTGCCAATAAACTGCTTAGGTGTCACGTCCATTGCCATTCGCTTTCCTTGCAAAATACGTTGTTAACAGATCGTTGATTCAGTCTAGCTTATAGCGGTTAGTTATTTTTGTACAAAGCTGAAAATGGGCTGGGATTGTTTGCGTGCTAACGCCACCGATGCCCCTCAGCTCGAAGGTAGCAGTACAGTTGCGACAACCTTCTATCAACGAGCTTTGGTGAGTAATTTACTCAACCCTAAAGCACTCGTCTTCTTTGTGATGTTTTTGCCTCAATTTGTGTCTAGTAATATCAGCGCAACCTCTGGTGAACAGATGTTGGCACTTGGATTACTGTTGAATGTGCTTGGCTTACTGTTCAATTTATTATTGGTTGGACTCGTGGGAACTCTGGGCAAGCCATTGTTAGAAAATGAAAAGTTTCGCACTTATCAGCACAAGTTTATGGGGTTGATATTTGTCGTGCTTGCTATTTGGATGCTAAGCTCATTTGCAAGCTAAGTAGTCAGACAGGTCAGCAGTTAGCTGGCCTTTTTTGTGCCAGAAATGTTGTCGAGATGAGGAAGTCATATGAATGTGCAGTTTGTTCTCAATCCGCCTAAAAACATTAAAGACGTGATCTATAGTGGTCTGAAATCTTTTAATATGCGCCATTTACCAGATGAAGATATCCAAACGTTGGCCTGTTATGTCGAAGATGACCAAGGCCATTTTGCTGGAGGATTAACAGGAGAAATCTACACCAATACGATTTTTGTCGAGTTTCTTTGGGTTGATGACCAGCACCGAGATTCAGGAATTGGTTCAATGTTAATGGTACGTGTTGAGTCAGAAGCCAAAGCGTTTGGTGTTACCGACATGTACTTAGATACATACAGTTTTCAGGCTCCAAACTTCTATACCAAATTAGGCTTCAAAGAGATGGGACGCTATAAAGGTTTTCCAACGGTTGGAGTGGATAAGATTTTCTTACAGAAGAAAATCCAATAATACGATTCTAACATTACACTAGCATGGTTCGCCGTTTGGTTTGTTAGTTGAACTTTGCCGCTTATGCACTGAACGTTTGGAATAATCAGCGTGATAAGTTCGAGCAGGTGAATCAATTACTGATTGCTAAACCGGGTACTCATAATGCTGCTTCACTGATGAAGATTGCGCAGAAAACCGGTACGACAAAGCAACTTAATGTCAGTGATGCAGTGGAGAAACAGTTAGAGAATAACTACACAATGTTTACTGGCTTAGGTCTGAGAGGGACGCCAGCTTTGATTGTGGGTGAGCAGGTGATTCCGGGTTATGTGCCTTATCAGCAGCTTGAGCAAGTGCTTAAAGAGCTGCTGTAAACGTCAACGCTGACTAAGGTTTATTAATAATAAAGCCCCACACTGTTGAGTGTGGGGCTTTTTGCTCACTCAGGTAATGGATATCAAAGCAGACTGTGCTGATGCTCTGAGATCAACATTCCCATCGATTCTGATGCTTTATTGAAGACTTGCTCAAACGTGTCCGATTCAGCGAAGGCTTCGATGACTTCATAGTAACATTTGAGTTTAGGTTCTGTACCGGAAGGGCGAACAATCACACGAGCGCCGCATGAGAGGTGGTAGATCAACACGTCACTGGCTGGTAGGTCGATTCGCTGCTCAGTTCCATCAGCAAATCGTTTGGTCTGAGTTTTGAGATCTTGTGTAACGTCCACCTTGCTACCTGCGATCATGGTTGGTGGATTTGCTCTTAGCTTATCACCCACTGGCGGAGATTTTGGATCAAGAGCAATACTACGTTGAGCATTGAGATACATACCATGTTGACGATAAAGTGCTTCCAACTGATCCCAGACTGTCTTGCCCTGACTTTTTAGCTCTGCGGTTAGCTGAGCAAAAGCGACCAGTGCCGACAGACCATCTTTATCCCACACTTTATTGCCCACGGTGTAGCCCAGAGCCTCTTCATAGGCGAACAAAAATGGTTGCTCATTGGTTTGCTTTTGCATAGCGACATTGGTTAGCCATTTAAAGCCTGTCAGAGTCTGGTAGTACTGTGCGCCATGAGCCTGAGCAACTTTATCCAACAGGGTAGACGATACGATAGTATTACCGACCAGAGGTGTCGCGCTGTCTGATTGTGACAGTAGATAATGACCAAACAGCGTTCCGACCTGATCGCCTGTCAGCATCTGGTAGTCACCATCCGGTTTACGTACCGCAACAGCAAATCGGTCAGCGTCTGGGTCATTGGCGCAAGCGAGTTCAGCACCGTGCTCTTTGGCCAGCGCAACCACCATATCCATTGCCCCCGTTTCTTCTGGGTTAGGGAAATTGACGGTAGGGAAAGTGCCGTCTGGATCTCGCTGTGCAGCAACGCTATAAACCTTAGTGAAGCCGGCATCTGCGAGTAGGGTTTCTGCCATATCCGCCCCTACACCATGCATGGCTGTATAGGCAATAGAGATACTCTCGGGTTGGGTATGATTGCCTAGCAGAGGATTGGCATTCATCGTCTTGCGGTAGGTTTGGTAATAGTCATCTTGTAGCCACTCCAACAAACCGTTTTGCTCGGCGTCACTCAATGTCATCATTGGAATTGCACGTGTTGCCGCGAGGTCGATTTGAGCAGCAATGCCCGAATCATGAGGCGGAATTATTTGAGCACCGTTTTGCCAATAGACTTTAAAACCATTGTATTCCGGTGGGTTGTGGCTAGCAGTAACCACGACGGCGGCAGCTGCATTAAAGTGTTTCACGCCAAATGCGACGATAGGAGTCGCGGCGACGTCATGCGTTAACAACACTTTGATACCAAGAGCGGTTAAAGCACTGGCGGTATCATGGGCGAATTGTTTGGAGTCGGTTCGACCATCATAGCCAATCACGACACCACGAGTCTTGGCACTCTCGACTTGTTGGATAAGGTACTGACCAAGTCCACTCGCGGTCTCTTGAATCACCAGTCGGTTCATTCGGTTTGGGCCACAGCCAACTTTGCCACGCAAACCTGCGGTACCAAATTCAAGTCGTTGGCGAAAGCGATCTTCTAGATCAGTTAAAGCCTGCTGGTCGATTAATTGTTGCAGCTCTTCACGAGTTCGTGGATCAGGATCTTTTTCTAACCAACGAGTTACTTGTTCCATCATCTTGCTTTACCTTCTTACTAGCTCAGACCTATTGATAACTTAAGTCTATGTTATGTTCCAAATTACGCTTAACTTTAGTTGATATTGATTATCATTTGCGAGATCGCAATCGCTAAACAGAACGAGATTTTTTCCTTACTCAAATCTGATAGGACTTTCTTGCACATTTCAAAAACGCCAACTAACTTTTATTAACATAAATATAACAACTTGCTTCAAATTTACTGGTTATAAGGAATTTTCCAAGTCCAAAGGCTGATTGGTACTTTCTTGTGTATGAAGATACTTCAGCACGAAAGGTGACCAGCATCACGGTTGATGACTCTGGCAAAGGAGAGGTCTTTTGAAAAGTTTACAGGTTTCACTGTGGCGACTGAGTAATGTGTCGTTGGTTGGATTAACGGCGACTGCGCACGCAGAGCAAAGCACTTATAACATGACACAAGGTGTCACGGATATTAGTGGTCAGGTCTATGACCTGCATATGCTGATATTCTACATCTGCTGTGCGATTGCCATTGTCGTGTTTGGTGTGATGTTTTACTCCATGTATCACCACCGCAAGTCTAAGGGGGCCGTTGCCGCCCATTTTCACGAAAGCACCAAAGTTGAAGTTATCTGGACGGTGATTCCTATCGTTATCCTTGTGCTTATGGCGATACCCGCGACCAAAACCTTGGTTGCTATGGAAGATACGTCTCAGTCCGATCTCACCATCAAGATAACCGGCTCCCAATGGAAGTGGCACTACAGCTATTTTGATCAGGATGTTGAGTTCTTTAGTCTGCTCGCGACCAGTCAGAAGGCAATAGATGGTATCGAGGAGAAAGGCGCGAACTATCTTCTTGAAGTGGACAATCCGCTTGTTTTGCCGATCAATCGTAAAGTTCGTTTCCTGATGACATCCGATGATGTGATTCACTCGTGGTGGGTACCGGACTTTGCCGTTAAAAAAGATACGATTCCTGGTTTTATTAATGAAGCATGGACACGGATTGATAAGCCAGGGGTTTATCGAGGTCAGTGTGCCGAACTGTGTGGTCGGGCGCACGGATTTATGCCAATCGTCGTCCATGCGATGGAGGAACAAGAGTACGACGCATGGCTGATTGCCAAGAAAGCGGAAATCGCTCAGGCCAAGCAAGAAGCGGCGGCTTCTCTGACGGCTTCCCTGTCTCTTGAAGAGTTAATGACCCTAGGCGAGAAAATCTACTTAGATCGATGCGCTGTGTGTCACCAAGCAAATGGTGCGGGGATCCCTGGCGCATTTCCTGCCATTACTGCAAGTAAAGTGGCAACAGGGGATGTGACTGGACACATAGATATTGTGACTAATGGCCGTGCGGGTACCGCGATGCAGGCTTTTGCCAATCAATTGACTGACAAGGAAATTGCCGCCGTGGTGACTTATCAACGTAATGGCTTAGGCAACAGTGTCGGAGACTTGGTTCAGGCAGCGGATGTCAACCAATTTAAGGCGTCTAAGGAGGGACAATGAAAACGGGCGTTGTTGCCTAAATCAGTTGAACCTTTTTCGAGTCTTGCGATCTGACCCTTTATGATGGTTAGAGCGGTGGTGGTATGGGTAAGGCAAAAAAGAAGATAACTAACTGGGCGGAGTACAATAAGGCTCTGTGTAAACGGGGCTCGG
>NZ_JATABI010000049.1:0-30556 GCF_036533795.1 Vibrio sp. M250220
AACCGTTGGCTGATGAGCTAGGCGGTGTAGAAATCGTTGGTCCGCATAAAGATGATAACTTTTGGCTACAAGGTCTTGAAGGCCAGAGCCAAATGTTTGGTTTCCCTTTGACTCAAGCGTTTGAGCCAAATCAATGGCTTAATGACGGCGATAAAATTGTGTTTGGTCAACAGGTTATGAATGTCATTCACACTCCGGGACACACTCCGGGCCATGTTGTGCTTTACAGCGAAGAAGCGAAACTGGCTTTTGTTGGTGATGTTCTGTTCAATGGTTCTGTGGGGCGTACCGATTTCCCGAAAGGGGATTTTGATACCCTAATTAACTCGATTAAGAGCAAGCTATGGCCACTAGGTAACGATGTGCGCTTTGTCCCTGGTCATGGGCCAGAGTCAACGTTTGGTCGTGAACGCGCTTCGAATCCATTCGTTGCGGATGAAATGCCTCTTTACTAACGGAATACACAGAAAAGGTCGCTTATGCGACCTTTTTAATGGGCAGGAGATTGCCGACTAGCCATTCCATTACTCCTCAGGATCGGCAGCGGCTAAATAACGTCGAGCAAGGCCGACAAAGTCTTTGGCATCTCTATCAAGGTCATTTGCTGAGATAAAAATATCGTAATCGAAATACTCACGCTGATATCTCATTCGATTAGCTAACATCGCTTGCAATCCCTTAAATTCCTTACCACTTGAGTTTCGATAAGATTGTGAGTCTAAAACGATCTCTTCAAAACGTTCACTTTGATGATGCTGGCGAGCGCCCAGATAGAGCAGGGCGCGTTGACTGAGCAGAATTTCAGTCGCTATTCGCGGGCATATGCTCTCTAAGTAAGGGGAGTAGTTTTTAATCTTAATTCCAATCCAAGGAAGAGGCTGTTGCCATCCCTCCTGATCATAATGGCAGATACCTATCTTTTGAATGTTGTTCCACTTGAGTACCCAGCCACCTTTAAACAGGTGTTGCTGAAAGTGACTGGCTGTCAGGGTAAATTGAACGGTACTTTTTAGCACTAACAAGTAGCCGAATCCGAGCAGACAAAGAACCGCAATCACGGTTAAAACGGCTTGTTGCCATCCTGGCGCATAGAGCATAAGAAACAGGAAGCCGATGACAAAAAGTCCGACTAACCAGCGACTCGTAATCGGTGAAATGAGGAAAGGGTGATTGGTTAAGTGTACCGTTTGCATATTCCACAACCCGTAAGTGTAATACCTCTGTTTATATACTCAGTAGTGACGAATTTGATCACTGGAGAGACTGATTAAATTGTAGTCTGATCCAAGCATATCGCGCATTTTTGTGGCATAAAACCCCCCATGCTCTGTAAATGGGTGCAAAATTTTGGTATAAATCGCGCTTCAAATTTTCACCACTGCTCCGTATGCAGTGAAATGGAGAGATACTCGATGAGACTTGCTCACAAGCGCAAAGTGCAGGCAAAACTGCAAAAACGCATCAAAGCGACAGTTGCAAATGTACAAGCAACAAAGAAAGCTAAGCCTGCAGTTGAGAAGAAAGTAGCTGTAAAACCAGCAGCGGAGAAAGTAGTCGTTGCTGCAACAGCAACAACTGACGTTGCGCTTACTCCAAAGCAGCAACAAGTTCTAGAAATCGTTGTTAGCAACGCAGAAGGCATCAACCCTAAAGGTATCGGTCTGGCAGCAGGTCAAGATGATGCTAAAGCAGCATCTTGGGCAACGGGTGCGCTGAAGAAACTATTAGAAGAAAATCTAGTAGTCAAAGAGCAACTAGCGGGCAACAAAGTTATTTATAAAGCAGTTTAATTGCCGCTGGAAAAATCACTACAAGCCTAAGTGCTTTGCTGATTAATGTGTATTAGCCTCGACTTATGTCGGGGCTTTTTCATATCTAGTGGTAATTTTATCTGTCCAAGTCACACTTTTTATCAATATATTTATTTTCTATCGCGTACGACTTACTAAGTATATCCTCACAGTGCTGAGTCGATGCCTCAATTTAATACTATGTTTTTAATGGTATTTATTTGTTTATGGACTTTTGGCTACGTATTAATACGTAATTCTTTAGTCGAATTTTACGTGTCGCTGTTAAATTTTATCAGTGTTCTCGCTGATTTTATCTTGTTAATAGATGACTCAATCTATAAGTGAAACAAAAGGTACCTAGATGGGTATGACCGTTAAACAAAGGACGTGAACATGAGTCTTATTAAACAATCTCTAAAAAGAGTATTAAAAGTGACGGCGATGGCAGCAGCTCTCGCGGTTATGTCGACTTCAGTATCCGCAGCTGAAAAAGTTTATCGCTTAAAGCTTGCTGAAACTTGGGGACCAAATTTCCCAGTGTTTGGTGACGCAACAAAGAATATGGCGGCAATGGCTGAGAAAATGTCTAATGGCCGTTTGCAAATTCGTATCGACTCAGCGAACAAACACAAAGCGCCGTTAGGTATTTTCGATATGGTTAAGTCTGGTCAATATGACATGGGTCACTCAGGCTCTTACTACTGGAAAGGCAAAGTACCTAACACTCTTTACTTCACTTCTATGCCTTTCGGTATGACACCAGCAGAGCAGTACGCGTGGTTCTACCATGGTGGTGGTATGGAACTGATGGATAAAGTCTATTCCCCTCACAACTTACTCTCGTTCCCTGGTGGTAACACTGATATTCAGATGGGCGGCTGGTTCCAGAAAGAGATCAATTCAGTCGAAGATTTGCAAGGTCTTAAAATGCGTATCCCAGGTTTTGCTGGTGAAATCTTAGCTGAATTGGGCGCAAAACCAACCAACATCGCACCTGGTGAACTGTACACGTCGCTTGAACGTCGTACGATTGATGCGTTGGAATGGGTTGGACCTTCACTAGACCTACGTATGGGCTTCCACAAAATTGCACCTTACTACTACACGGGTTGGCATGAGCCAGGTTCAGAACTTCAATTCCTAGTGAACAAACGTGTATGGGAGGGATTGCCAGAAGATCTACAAGAAATCCTACGTGTGGCTATGCGTACAGCGGCTTACGATATGTACACGCAAGCAACGCACGAAAGTGGCAAAAACTGGGTTTCTATCAAGTCTGAATATCCTGATGTTCAGGTTAAAGACTTCCCACCTGAGGTAATGAATGCACTGCATGAAGCGAATGACCGTCTACTGGCTAAGCATGCTGAGTCTGACGACCTTGCGAAAGAGATTCAGAAATCTCAAGCAGATTACCTAAAACAAGTTCGTTCATGGACAGATATTTCACACCGTGCTTACCTGAACAGCCAAGCACAATAATAATTAGAATCGCCATGCGTGACGGTGTCACGCATGGTGCTAAGCCCAAGAAAAACCTCTAATAAACGCCATGCCAATCAGCATGGCGTACATTCAAAATTCCATGGAGTAGGGAATGAGAAGCCTAATTTATATCGAGCGAGTATTTAATCGCTTTGGTGACTTCCTCGGATGGTTATCAAGTATATTGTTCATTTTGTTATTGGCTAACGTCGTGTATGACGTAGTAATGCGCTATGCCTTTAATGATGTTTCAATTGCCTTTCAGGAAATGGAATGGCATCTATTCTCAGCGGTTTTCCTACTCGGCATTCCTTATGCCATTAAAGCGGGTGGCCATGTTCGAGTAGACCTGTTCTATGAGCGCTTGTCTCATAAAGCTCAGTCAATCATCGATATGCTTGGAACACTCTTTTTCTTACTACCATTTTGTATCCTTGTTACTTACTACGGTATCGACTTCGCCAAAGAGAGTTACGCACTGGGAGAAACATCGGGCGATCCGGGTGGCTTACCTTACCGCTGGATTATCAAGGCTATGATTCCATTGTCTTTTTTGTTCATGGCTATTAGCGGTATTGGTCTATTTCTTCATTCATTAAACAAGATCGTTAACCCGCATCTAATCTACGCAGAAAAACAGAAGTAAGGAGACAGGAAAATGGTTGGTATTGTAATGTTTTTTGTTGCCTTGTTTGCTCTGCTACTTGGCTTCCCTGTCGCGTTTACCTTTGGTGGTATCGCTCTTATCTTTGGTGTTTGGGCTGAAGGTTGGGATATGTTTGCCTTTATGCCTTACCGCGTTCAGTCGATAATGGAAAATACGGTTCTGATGGCCGTTCCGCTGTTTGTTTTTATGGGCTTGGTTCTGCAAAAAACACGTCTAGCAGAACAGTTACTTGAGTCCATGGGCAAACTGTTCGGTGGGGTACGTGGTGGTATTGCGATTTCTACCGTTTTGGTTGGTGCCTTACTTGCTGCGTCTACTGGTGTGGTGGGTGCTTCCGTGGTGGCAATGGGCTTAATCTCTCTCCCTGTTATGCTCAAGTACAATTACGACAAAGGGTTAGCATGCGGCACCATCTGTGCGTCTGGTACTTTAGGACAAATCATTCCGCCATCTATCGTATTGATTCTATTGGGTGATGTGCTCGGTGTCCCTGTAGGCGACTTGTTTCAAGCAGCGGTTTGGCCTGGTCTCGCCCTCGTAGGTGCGTACGTGGTCTATATCTTGATTTACGCCAAGTTAAATCCAGAAGCGGCTCAACCGATTCCGAGTGATGGTGATATCAGCCGCAAAGAGGAAGTCATTAAAGCGTTGAAAGCGGTTGTTCCGCCGCTCGCTCTAATCGTTGTCGTGTTAGGTTCAATTTTTGCTGGCATCGCGACACCAACAGAGTCTGCGGCGCTAGGTGGTGCGGGTGCTATCGTACTGGCTCTACTATACCGCCAGTTCAGTTGGTCTATGGTCTACGAAGCGTCAAAAGAGACGGTGAAAGTGACGGCGATGGTATTTGCGATCTTGTTGGGTGCGACTGCATTCTCTATGGCATTTACTTACACTGGCGGTGACTATTTAGTCGAAGAGTGGATGCTGCAATTACCTGGAGAGAAGTGGGGCTTCCTCATCATTACCATGCTGGTTATTCTGATCCTCGGCTTCTTTATCGACTTCGTAGAAATCTGTTTCATTATCGTACCGATTCTTGCGCCTGTTGCAGAAATCCTTGGCATCAATATGACTTGGTTTGCGATTCTGATTGCGATGAACTTACAGACATCCTTCTTGACGCCACCCTTTGGTTTCAGTCTGTTTTATCTCAAAGGCGTTGCGCCAAAAGTAGTGACGACAAGAGATATCTATCGCGGTGTAATGCCATTCATCGGCATACAAATCGCGGTATTGATAACCCTACTTGTCTTCCCCCAATTTTACGGAATGTGATCATTTAATTACAGTTAGTCTACAACTCCTGTTAAAGTTAGGTTGCTTGCCCACTAGGGTAAGCAACCTATGTTGTTTTAAAGGGGAAGGGAATGCCTCTACAAGCCAAGCTGATTGTACTCAGCTTATTGCCACTACTCCTAGTTACGGCTTTGACCAGTTGGATCTCCATTCATCAAGCAAAAACATTGGGTGAGAAAGAGATACAAATCTTTGAAGATGGACTGATTCGTTCAAAAGAAACGGCACTTAAAGACAAAGTGGACTTGGCGTTTGACGCGATTTCGCACATCTACAATGATGAAGAGTTGCCAGAAGAAGCAGCGAAACAACAGGTTAAAGAAGTCTTGACTAAGCTTCGCTACGGTAAAGATAAAGACGGTTATTTCTTTGCCTACGACGAAAGCGGTACCAATCTTGTTCATCCTGTTATGCCAGACCTCGTTGGACAAAATCTATTGCATATTCGAGATAAGAATGGCGACTACCTGATTAAAGCGCTGTTGGCTGAAGCACAGAATGGTGGCGGCTTTCATCAATATTTGTGGCAAAAACCTTCAACAGGGGAAAATGTCACCAAGTTAAGCTATGCCGCATGGTTAGATAAATGGAATTGGATGGTCGGCACTGGGCTTTACATCGAAGATATCACCTATGAAGTCGCCAATCTGAAATCTGAAGTTAACCGCAATATAGAGACGACCTTTTTCTCAGTAATTGTGATTGTGGTGGTTACCGTGGGTGTCATTGTGGTGATTACCTTGGCGGTTAATCTGCATGAACACAAACTGGCTGATAGAAGCTTAAAACAGCTAGCGCACCAAACAGTGATGTTCCAAGAGGATGAGAAGAAACATTTAGCTCGGGAGTTGCATGATGGCATCAATCAGCTTCTGGTATCGAGCAAGTGCCATTTGGAGTTGCTGGCAAGCAAAATTGACGATGCCGCATTGCAGCAACACCTTCAAAAGTCTCAGCAGTCGCTGACCACAGCAATTAATGAAGTTCGCCATATTTCTCACAACTTGCGTCCTAGCGCCCTTGATGATATTGGTTTGGAAGCCGCACTTAATAGTTTGTTGCTCGATTTTAAATCACACTCTGGCGTCGAAATCGAAGCGTCACTATCGACTCAACCTGGTAAGTTACAATCCGATGCTGCAACGACGTTATACCGTGTGGCTCAGGAATCACTGACTAATATAGAAAAACATTCACATGCCAATAATGTCAGTGTGATACTGCAGCAAATGGGCAATATGTTGCAACTGATTATCCGTGATGATGGCGTTGGCTTTGATGTCGGAAGCGCCCTTAGGAAAAGCGGTATCGGGCTGAGAAATATGCGCGAAAGGGTTGAATTTATTGGCGGTGACTTCGAAGTAGAAAGTGAGCCGGGGTTCGGAACGGAAATAACTGTGTTACTGGAATTGGACGGATTAGTTTATGGATAAACCGATAAAAGTGGTGATTGTCGATGATCACCAAGTTGTTTTAGATGGATTTATCGCTCGTTTAGAAACTGAAGATGATATTGAGGTGGTTGGTTCTGCCAGCAACGGTGCGGAAGCGATAACAGTGGTCAAAGCTTTAATGCCCGACGTTGTATTGATGGACGTGAGTATGCCATTGATGAATGGGATTGATGCGACAGCTCTAATCAAAGAAGAGATGCCTGATGTAAAGGTGTTAATGCTCACAATGCATGACAATCGTGAGTACATAATGAAAGTGATGCAGGTGGGAGCTGTCGGTTATATGCTCAAGGAAATCTGTGCACGTCGTATGGTTCAAGCGATTAAAACAGTCTATCAAGGATCGACCTACTTTTGTGAATCAGTAACTCAGACCTTGTTTTCTCAACAAGTCATCCCGAGTAGTAAGAAACCCAATCCACTTAGCCGACGTGAAGAGGCGATTTTGAAGTTGGTGGCGGAAGGCAAGAGTAGTAAGGAAATTGCCTCTTTGTTGAACATTAGTTATCGAACAGTGGAAACCCATCGTCAGAATATAAAGCATAAGCTTGACCTGCATAGTACGGCAGAGCTGGCTAAGTACGCTTTTGAGAAGGGTATTGTTGCCTGATTTGTAATGAACGTAAGTATGCGCGACTGTGGCGAAGTGCAGTGTTAAGGTAAATGTCGATTTTTTCGGTAAGTTTTACCGATAAAGACTTCAACAACCTCATTCCTTGGTTAGATCAACAACGCAACGGTCACTCAATCTTAATACATGGTGTGACGGGCGATGACTTAAAAGATCACACCGATTATGCCGACTGGCTAAGCGATGCGATTGATCTGAATCTTACGATTTTTGCTCTCGACAAATAGGGCTTGTCCATTCGGTAAATAACCTGAGTTGTTCCAATGGCGCCGCTTGTGTAAAAGCGTTGACTTATTTCATCATTGGGCAGAATTGGCAATGGAGCAACTCATCGATGCGTTGTTTACGCACGGTTATTATGTATGGGACGATTTTTTAAATGAAGATGAAGTTGCACAGTTAAGGGAATGTATTCCAGCAGATTGGAAAAACGCTCGAATTGGACGTAACGAAGAAAGGGCACTAGAACGTAAGATTCGTAGCGACAAAATTCAGTGGTTACAGCCTACAATGGGATTTCCAGTCGAATGTTACCTAGCGAAAATGGAGCAGATTCGGCTTGAAGCCAATCGCTACTTCTTCTTAGGTCTTTTCGAATATGAAGCACATTTCGCGAAATACGAAAAAGGCGATTTTTATCAAAAGCACTTAGACAGTTTTAATGGTAATGAAAACCGTCGACTAACGACGGTTTTTTACATGAATGAATCTTGGAGCGAACAAGACGCAGGTGAGTTGGTGGTGTACGATCTGGATGATAATAAGCTCGCTCAGATATCACCAAAGTCAGGACGCTTGCTGGTCTTTTTCTCTGAACAGTTTCCGCATGAAGTGTTGCCTACAAACGCGGATCGTTACAGTATTGCTGGATGGTTCCGCGTTAACGGGGTGAAAGACAACTTGCTCGATATTGCCCGTTAATCCTCTAAAAACAGAAGTGACAATTGTCTGCTGTTAACCCATGAACACCTTGTCGACTCGCAAGGTGTTCTTCGCCTTGTTTCCGTCCCATCGTATACCCCTCATCGCGCCACCTTCAACAACAAGTGCTCTCATAATGTCCTCAACTCAAAACGATCGATAACCGGAGTCTAACCAGCTGTAGCACGGGAGGATAATGGATGGTCTATATCGTTGTGATAGCTTCAATCTATCAAGGTGTAGCAATACATTATGCGACTTTAAGTTGCGTCTGTTTTTTTATACAGTATTTTCTTGACGTAGTGAATTGAGTACCTATACTGTTTATAAATACAGTTGTATAGGAGGCTAGTATGTTGTCAGAAACCATCGAACGCGTTAACCGCCTACGTCAACAGGCTTTGTGTGATCCAAAATTCATTCAATCAGCCAAAGCACATGAAAAGGCGCTCAAAGCTCAAGAGCAGCAGAATAGTGCTGCGAAAAAACTCAAATCTAAAGTGAGAAGAGACAAGAGTCTCGCTGAGATCTATCATCAAACTGAGTTTGGTCAGCGCTCTGATAGCTCGACACACTAACTAAACGCCGAAGCAGCCTAACTGGCTGCTTTTTGCGCAAAAAAATGGCCGCTTTACAGCGACCGCACAAACAGGAAGTAATGGATATAATAGGTAAGCAATGCGCATTCAGCCATTGATACCTTTATTGAGTCTAGTCCATGATCTTAGTTTGGCGAGTTGTCGTTCTATAAATTGCGTCAATTTCTGATTGGGGCATTGATTTTTCTTCTGAATTTCAATGATTCCAATACTGTATTTACTATATTTTTCAGGCTATATATCTGCAGTGTAGTTATGAATTCGACGATTATTGTTGTTAAGTTGCATTTATTTGGACTAATTCACTACTATTGATTCCAACCATTGATCGATGACAATGAAAGGTGAGATTTGTTTGCTATGTATGCGATATGCCTCACATCAGGTCTGCCTATTCAAAGTTAATCGTCGTAAAATCCCTTCCTTCTGATTGCGTCCCGTGGAAACAACATGGATAACAAACTTGGCTTGAGCTCCCTGACCGCCATCGTCATCGGTTCGATGATTGGAGCTGGTGTGTTTAGCTTGCCACAAAATATGGCTTCGGTAGCTAGCCCTGCTGCTGTAATGATTGGCTGGACAATCACTGGCGTGGGTATGATCTTTCTTGCGCTCTCTTTCCAAACGCTTGCCTCACATCGACCAAATGTCGACAGCGGTGTTTTTGGCTACGCAAAAGCGGGATTTGGGGATTTTGTTGGTTTTTGCTCAGCATGGGGCTACTGGCTAAGCGCAATGTTGGCCAACGTCTCTTATCTGGTTATCGTATTCAGCACTCTGGGGATGCTATTTGATACTCCGGATAACGTTATTTTTGGTCAAGGCAACACGGTAATTTCGATTATTGGTGCATCTTGCTTGCTGTGGATGGTGCATGCGCTGGTGTTGCGCGGTGTCCAAACTGCCGCATTGATTAATATGGTGACAACGTACGCAAAACTGGTTCCGCTGATGGCGTTTATTGTCTGTGCGATGCTTGCCTTTAGTTGGAACACTTTCACTCTTGATTTTACCGGCGTTCATTTTGGTGAGGAGCACAGTCTGTGGTCGCAAGTGAAGAGTACGATGCTTGTGACGGTATGGGTGTTTATCGGCATTGAAGGCGCTGTTGTCGTCTCAGGTAGAGCTCGAAACAGAAAGGACATCGGGCGAGCGACGATTCTAGGGCTGCTTACCGCGTTAGCAATCTATGTATTCGTCACCTTACTTTCAATGGGTGTGGTAAAGCCGGTTGAACTGGCTCAATATCAAAACCCATCTATGGCGCGAGTATTGACGGTCATTTTAGGTCCATGGGGACAATACATCATCAGTATTGGGTTACTGATCTCCGTGTGTGGTGCATTTCTAAGCTGGACAGTTCTTGCGCCTGAAGCGCCTTATCTATGCGCTAAGGAGAAGATGTTTCCTAAAAGTTATGCGCGACTGAACGAAGCGGGGAGTCCGGTTAAGCCGCTGACCTTAACGAATATCTGGATTCAGGTTTCCCTAATCTTTGTCATGTTCGCTGGTAGTACTTACGACACCTTGCTGATTATCGCTTCAGAGATGATTTTGGTACCGTATTTCTTAGTCGGAGCGTTTGTCCTAAAAATAGCCATTGAAGAGAAGAATCGAGGCAGCCTACTTTTTATCGGTCTCGGTGCATCTGTTTACGGACTATGGCTGTTGTACGCGTCTGGTCTCAACTATTTATTGTTGTCCGCAATACTTTATCTGCCCGGACTGTATTTCTACATCAAGGCCAAAAGTGAACAAGGCGTGAATCCATTCGCAGGAAAGGAAAAGCTTGGAGCAAGCATGCTTGGAGTAATAGCGCTGTTCTCGATGGCTCTTCTGTGGCAAGGCAGCCTTAGTCTCGGATTTTGACACTTTCCCCCGTGTTATTGCGGGGGATGTTTTTATCGGCTCTTGGCTGTATAGCGGTATCGTGCGCTTTCCAGCACAGTGAATGCTAAACCCACCCAAATAAGCCCAAAGCTGATGAGTTTTACTTCATCGAAGAGTTCACCAAATAGATAAACGGCAAGAAGAAACTGGATAGATGGTTCGATATATTGCATCAAGCCAATTGTTGTTAAAGAGGTCAGTCGTATAGCGATCGAATAGAAGACCAAAGGGAGTAGCGTTGCTGGAGCTGAACCAAGATACAGCATAAGAGTCGTCGTATCTGAGTGAAGGGATACGGCCCCAAAAGTAATCTCTTTAACCAGCATGTAGATCGCTGCGATAGGCAGTAAAACCAGAGCTTCGGCGAACAGACTCGTAGCCCAATCGAAACCGATTTGCTTTTTCAGCCAGCCGTAGAGTGAGAAAAATACAGCGATCGAAATGGCAACAAGGGGGATCTCACCATAATGAATGATTTGATAAATAAGCCCAATGCATGCCAACAGGAGCGCGACTTTTTTGCCTAGTGACAGGCATTCGCCAAGCAAAATTACCCCAAGCGCCATTGTTACAATCGGACTGATGAAAAAGCCCAGACTTGATTCCATGACTCTTTCATTAGTTAACGCCCAAGTGAACGCAAGCCACGAAAAAGACATAACAATAGCGGCAGCAAAGGTATATACGAGAGAGCGTTTATCTAACCAGATAGCGGTTAAATTAGGTAAGTGTTTGGTAGACATGAGGACGATGAGCACGCCGAGAGGAACAGAGGCGATCAACCGTATCGCCAGTAACTCATCGCTCGCAGCGTTGGGTAGGTATTGATAGTACAAAGGCAACAACCCCCATACTACGAAAGAAAAGGCTGCCATTCCGTTGCCTAGACGATGGTCAGACATAATGACCTCATGTCAATGAATCGTTAGAAAAATCTATTACCTCTAAGCTAGAGTGTAAAGAAATTAGTCACTCAGTGAGTAATGTTTGGAGCATTGCTCTGTTGTCATACAAGGCTGGTAGAATAATAAGTAATAAAAATTGGTGTGGTCAGCAAGACACTCAGCTGCCGACTGAGAAACGGGGATTCGCTCTCAGTAGAGAGAGAACAACGGCAATAGGTCTGTAGATGTAAGTCCTTGTATGTTAGATTATTATCACCTTAAGTACTGACTAAATAGGAAGTACTATAATTAATGTATATAGCTGGATGCTGAGTTGTAGGGAGCAAGAGCATGAAGGACTTAGATCAGAAACGGAAATATTACCGTTTAAAATACCCAAAGCGTGCAAGGCCGTTTGTAAAGTTCGCAGATGAAATGTTTCAAGTCACAGAGGTGTCCGAGGGTGGGATAAGAATGGTTATGAACAACTTCACCTCTATGTACAAGGGCTTAGCCGTCAAAGGTGTTCTGAACCTCCATGATGAAAACTCTGTGGACATTGAGGGAGCGGTACTGCGTTTTGACAACGACGAAGTGATAATTCAACTTCGTGTTGGCCCAACCTTCAAAATTATGGTTGATGAACAGCGTCATATTAAAAATAAATATCCAGTCTTCTTCGCACGTTTAAGAGAACGAGTTGCGTAACATCAGCGGCATGACTTTTCTCTCTTTTAAGTGATCACACCCAGTTTAATCATCAATCCAGCCATACTGAACCTTGCAACAAACGTTCTCCTATTCAAACCGACCATCTATAGTTCAAGGCGTTAACAAGATGGAATTATCTGTTCTCGCAGTGAATCGTCATAGAGATCAATAGCGTGTCATATATTTTAATTAAGGTGCTCAACTTCGGACTGGATTGCCCGTTTTCAATTCTACAAATATGAGAAGGGGAAGTATTACACAGTTGAGCCAAGTCATCTTGAGTCATTCCAAGGAGCTGTCTCTTATTTCTTATAGTACTAATTAGTTCTTGTTCATTCATAATTTATCAAACTATGTGTCGAGTTGCTCAATGTCGATATGCTGAGTGATCTTGTCTTCTTTCTCAACAATAGTCTCAAACTAGACAATGGAAACTGAGATTCTTAGCCCACTAGTCACTATTGATTCCTATTTGAAACACAATTAATTATTTTTGATAAATCTGATTTTATTATTTTAGCTTGAACAAACTAACAATTTTAGATGCTTGGTTTTCTAATCTGAACTTTACGATGTTTCTGAGTGGATTGGAATATTCCGACAATTTTCTAATAAATCAATTGAATTTTACTTAATGCTCTAAATGTCAATTTGGCTGGGATTCTGCGCAATGTATGGGGTATTCGTCACTGATAGCACCTCAGTCAACGGCATGAAATTGTTTTTAAATTCAATATATTGACTTGAATTCTTTATGGCAATAGAGGGTTGCCTAGTTGTTGTTACTATGTTGATACAAAATAACAAAGGCTTTTGGTAATATTGTGTCAAAATTGCCTAATATGATAAGGCGGCCCAATGAAACTTAACTTTCGAAATCTATCCACTAAAACGAAATCTATCCATTAAAACAGAGTTAATCAGTCTGTTTTCACTAGTATTTCTGACCATTTCACTACTATTTTCCATGTATTGTCAGTATGTAGTGAGTTCGAAGAAAGCAACGCTAATCGCCAGCATTCACTTGATTCGATTAAAAAATATATGGGAAGGATGTTATCGCAACATACAATATCAGATTGATGTTCTTGAAAGCCTCTGCGAGAGATATTGATGACAACTACCTTGAAAAACGCCGTGAAGCGGACTATACAGATAGAATAGACCGATGGTATGAGAGTAGTCTGAAAAATCTTACTGATACTGCTGGTAATGCTGATTAACCTAATTAGTGTTTCTGTAACCGAACTGTCTTGCACCGCACAAGAAGTTAATAACAACGCGAATCATGGGCAAAAAGCGTCAGATGATGCGAAAAGCCAAGTCGTCATTGGTCAGGCTGGCATTGATAGATCAAGAGAGAGCACTAAGATGATTTCTTTATCAATCAACAAAGCGGCAGAACTGGTTATGGAGCTAAAGAAGAGCTCTTGCAACATTAGCCAGGTCATCGAAGTGATTAATAACTCTCGGAGCAAACGAATTAAATGTCACTCTTCTTCTTAATATATGCAACGTGTGTAATGAAACAACCTATATCTTAGGTAAGATAAGTCTGAAAATTATGTGTTACTGATACATAATTGTACAGCTTTGTTACAATAGAGACATTAAAAGATAAATGGGTATTTTATCAGAAAATACTTAACTAGTTGTTGCCTAAGAGTGTATGTTGAATGGTTTAATCTTTGTTTGGTCAAAGTTGTAAACATTCAATGGCCGATAGTTCTGATTGATGGTTTATAGATAACTTTTTGATTGGATAGATTTAAGGCGTCTTCCTTCCGATTTTATTAATCGGAAGGGCTCTTAGTAAAATTATGGCAATGGTGCTACTTGCATTTCGATAGGGGAAAAGTCTTGAAACGAATCCTATTATTAGAAGATGACCTTTTTACTTCTAGGCTATTAAAAGGAGCTTTGGAAAAGGTTGGATTTATAGTCGTACAATCATTTGATGTTTCCTCTGCTTTTCATGCTGCGGTGGGAAATCATTTTGATCTTGCTATTTTTGATGTTCAGTTACCTTCTGGGTCAAGTTTGGATTCATTTTCTCGGTTAACGAAAATACTCGATTGCCCGGTAATCGTCTATACCGCCAAACAAAGTACCAGAATCGAATTAAAAAGCTTTGAGATTGGGGCATCTGATTTTTTATTAAAGCAGAGAGGAGTGGATATCTTGGTAAGTCGAGTTAAGCGACTTGTCAATATGGAAGATACTGAGCACTTTAAGGCTTATCACGAAGAGGTCGATACTCCTTGTTTTGAAATTAATAAGGATCAGCGTACGTTCGAATATAACGGTACTGTGTTGGAGTTGACAAAAAATGAAGCCAATATTTTGTTCTTTATTTTGTCACAGGATAACTTCTTTGCTGACCGGGAAGAATTAAGCTATTCAACAAAAGGGCATGGTTATGATGGTTGGAGTCGAGCGCTCGATCTCGCGATTAGTCGCCTGAGAAAGAAAATCAGTCAACAAACCTGCGGCAAAGTCGAGCTACAGTCAGTCAGAGGCAAGGGATACAAAGTGAATTTCAGTAGATAGAATTAAATAGTGAAAAGGCCCAATGAAATACCGATGCGAGGAGCTAACCTACTTAATTGACAACGTCTGCTTTGGCGATAAAGCGGACGCAATGACACTCATCCAAAGTTTAAGAGAAGAGATTTTAAAGTTGGGGCGATGCTGCTCGTTTGGCCACTCATCGTTTGTTTTCATTGATGACATGAACCGTAGAAAACATAAGTTGGTTGGTAGTTCAGGTTTGTTGGGGCTGTACTCACTTTCCGATCATCTAAGACAAATGGTCTTTATCGACGAAAAATATGAATACAACTATCTGATAATAATGAGTTCGTTGAGATTTTCAATTTATTATCTAGATGAGCTTGTTTTCTATCTTCGCCGAGAGATCATCTGAGTGAACATGTAATCTATCATGAATTTTCAAGATATAAACATCCTTATTGCGGAGGATTATCCTCTCAATGCTATTGTGCTAATCAAGATGTTGACACATCTTGGCGCGAAATTTACGCATTTTGAGGATGGAGAAAGCCTCGTATTGCACTATCGAAATAACCGTAACTACGATCTGATTTTTATGGATCTAGAAATGCCTTATCTAAATGGATTTGAAGCCTGCGATTTGATTAGAGAGTTTGATGTCGATATTCCTATCATCGCATGCAGTGCACATTGTTACGATGATATAAAAAATGAACTCAATAATAGTCAAATGAATGGTTGCTTGAAGAAACCTTATACCATTGGAGAATTGGTTGACGTCATTGTTAGGGTTTGCTGATTGCTTATAGATAGGTATTAAATTCGAACTGAACTATTTTGGATGTTTTTAATGTCCGACATGAACTGTTTTATCAAATAAATGGAACGGTTGTTGGTGTTTAATATGGATATGTTGCAATTATGATACACATCTCTAATTTCTGCCCATGTTGTTACATGAATGATACCTTGGTAGGTTAATGATATGTGAATATCGTTAAGTCAGTGGCCTGGTTATTTAAATTGAAATTACTCACTTATATCAGTTTCAAGGTTTTATAGATGTCTCTATTGTTAAATATATTTTTTCTACTAGGTAGCGTGTCATTGATTAATAGCGCTTATGCCGCCTCTATGGACTCAATGTCACAGGAGGATTATCAGTATATAGAAAGCCTAGGAGATGTGAATATCGCTGTGCTGTCCGAAAAAGGGCAGCCAGTTTATCCGACATCTGGACGCGGTGAGTTTTATAACCTTAACGTGACCTATATGAAAAAAATTGCCAATGAACTCGGTTTGAAGATCGAATTTGTCGAGTTTGAAAATACCGAGCAAGTGATGTCTGCTCTGTATGCAAACGAAGCGGATTTGATACTCGATTTTAACGAGAAAGCGATTAAAGATAAGCAAGGGTTGTTTTACTCAGCACCTATATTTAAAAGCTCAGTTGCGTATTGGAGTAATAGTTATGTCGACCAAGAAAACTTAGAAACGCGACCATGGGTGTGCGTTTCTGGAACCGTGTACTGTAATATTTTGGATAGCCGGGGAATCGAGAATGTGACTCGCGTGGCTAACTTTAGACAGGGTACAGAAAGCGTTATCAAGAGTGACAATAAGATATTTATTGATAGCTATATTAGCTTTGCCGAGTATCTGAACGCGACAGATAATGTCTCTAGCCCTATTTCAACGCCCCCTTGGGGAGGATTTGTTTACGCGCAGATTGTTTCACTCTATGAAAACAAGCGTTTAGTCGAGATCATCAATAAGATTATCAAGCGTTCTATTGAAAGTGATCACCTCATAAACAGCACCAGTCCTTATTATTTTTCGGACATGATTAATAGGGCATTTCGTAATAGCAATTACAGCAATCTCATCAAGTACTCATTTGACGATGATTCGTTTCCACTACTTTTTAGGAATCAAGATGGAAGTCTTTCTGGCTATCTCAAGGATATTCTAGACCTGATATCATCAAGGACGATGCTCGAATTCGAGTATGTACCCTTAAGGCAATCTGTGTCAGCTTACGATATGCTGGCATCAAATGAGATTGATCTTATCCCTTATTCGTCGATAACCGTGGGTTCCAACGAGAGTGTCGAGTTTACCGACGCCTTCATGTCGTTTACTTATTACACTGTCAGCTTAGCATATTCGGCCGGACAAAAAAAAGAGTCGAAAGGTGTTCTGTTATCTGAAGGCAAAAAGCATGTTGACGTAAAAAATCCGTTATTTGGCGAGAACACCAAAGTGTTTAAGGATTCTAAAAAAATCCTAAGGGCGTTAGAAACGGGTGAGATCGACATCGCTTACATACGTGAAGATATCATTGAGATTATTATATCGTCTCATGCTGACGACGAGTACTTTGTCGATCGTACCAAACCGATTGTCTTGAATCTGGCAATGGCCGTTTCGTCAGATAAGCTTTCACTCATTAATGTGCTGAACAGCATTTTCAGAACCTGGGATCAAAACGAATTAAACAAAATTAAAAATTCCTATGACCCGTTTAATGTCGTCTATGGCTATGAAGAAAAATACCTATATCAGGTGACGTTCGGTTTTGTGTTTGTCTTTCTGTTTAGCGTCGTGATTTTCTATTTGTTGCAGAAGAATATGAAGCTCAACGTTATCATCAAGGAGAAAGATGCCGCTGCAACGAGAATCGAAAATGAGTTTTTAAACTCTGTTATTCGTCAGATCCCTTCAATTGTTTTTATCTACGACGATAGATCCAATATCCGCTACACAAACTGCAGCAAATATTTGAGTAATCAGTGTAATGCTTGCCAAATTTCCGAAAGCGGTATGGGCTACAAAAATAAAAAAGTATTTGACGATATGTTCCGCAATGATCTGACGATCAATGATGTTTGCCGCACATATAACTGTCCGCTAGACATGGAAATGATGGAGTATGTCTGCAAGAAAATCACGCTCAACGACAAGGAATACATCCTAACGGTCATTAATGATATTACCGAGAAAAACCAACGAGAAAACGATCTGAAGAATGCCAAGAAAAAGGCGGAATCGGCGATTCAGGCACGTGATAAGTTTCTCGCCTCGATGACGCATGAGCTAAGAACGCCAATCGCTGGCATGGTCGGGTTGATTGAAATGCTAGGGGCAAAAATCGAAGATGAAGAGGAAACTTTGCTCATTAACAACATCTCGTCATCAGCAAGACAACTGAATGTTCTGGTGAATGATATTCTGGATTTCTCGAAGCTGGAGGCTGACCAACTTAAGCTTTCCCCTTTTGATTGTGATGTATTGCGAGAGACCAGTGAGGTTCTGCGCGTCCACAAAATTGCCGCAGATAAGAAAGGCATCCGCCTACACTATAACTTTAAACCTACCAATGTCAGGTTGGTCTCTATTGATGGTCTGAGGTATTCGCAAATACTTAACAACCTCCTGTCCAATGCGATTAAATTTACCGACATAGGCACGGTGACATTAGAAGTTGAACTCAGCGATACATCAATCAACTTTTTGGTGACAGATACTGGCTGTGGCATGTCGACAAAAGTTCTTGCTACTGTGTTTAGTCCATTTGTTCAAGCGGATAGCTCAATTGCACGGAAGTACGGTGGCACTGGGTTAGGTTTGTCCATTGTTTCTGAGTTGGTCGAACTCATGAATGGGCAACTCAATGTTGAGAGTATTGAAAATCTTGGTACTAAGATGTCGGTTTCGCTCCCGCATCAGCTCGTTAGCACCTACAAAGGACAGCTCAGCAGTTTGGATATTCAGTTCGGTGACGTGAGTGACAACATCAAAGAGTGGGTCGCTATCTGGTCGACGCTAACCGGCTACCGAGAGTTGGAAATTCCAGATAAAGGACACAGTATACTGATCACTTCTGACTACAGCAATGTCGACAGTGAGATACCTTTCGAAAGACGTATTGTCTTCAAGGATGGTGTTGAGGGATTTAAGCAAGTGGAGCAACAACAGATTGTTTTGTCTAATTCGCCGATATTTCCTGACTTACTATTTGAATGCTTGTATCAGCATGCAGACAAAGCCTCGACATTAACGCCCTTAAGATTCGAGCAATTGCAAGGAACGGTACTCGTTGCGGAAGATAACCCTATCAACCAACTTGTGATTCGTAAGCAGTTAGAGCAGTTGGGGCTTACGGTCAATATGGTTGACGATGGTGAAGCCGCTTACCACGCGATCATGGAGCATCCTGATGGCTTTGATCTACTTATTACGGATTGCCATATGCCCAATATGGATGGGTTCGAACTCTCTAGCAAACTACGCAATGAAGCCAATCTAGATAAACACCTGACCATTATTGGCTGTACGGCAGAGGATTCAAGCATTGTTCGAAGTAAGTCTAATGAATCGGGGTTCGATCATATCTTGTTCAAACCTTATGGAATAGAGAAACTAAGGAATCTATTGGAGGCATGCTTGTTAGATAATGGAACTAAAATCGCCCCTATCACGCATTGGTTAGACAAATATAATGAAGAGGAGGTTGAGCAATTAAGGAAGATTTCGGTAGCGTGCCTATCAAGCGATCTCAAGTTATTAGAAGAGCAGCAAGAGGATTTACCCGCGCTCCAGAAAACGGTACACAAGATCAAAGGTGGTGCGTTAAGTTTAGGCATCGATGATCTTGCCAAGATTATTTACAAGGTAGAACGCTCGATTAAAGGAGGGAGAAAAGTCGAGCTTAAGTCACAGCTAGAGATTCTGGCCGATGTAATGCAGAAAAATATTGCGCTTATCGAGAACTATCAAAGGTCAAAGATATGAACATACTTATACTTGACGATAGTCCTCTAGAGCTTATCTTACTTGGCTACAAACTGAAAAATATTGGCTGCAAGAATGTCCACTCGGCGAGTTCGGTAGAGAAGGCTATGTCGTTACTAAGCAGGATCCAATTCGACTTAATTATTAGTGACCTCGACTTGCCTGGTAAAGACGGACTGATGTTTTTATCTGAACTAAAGAAAAGCCATTATAACAATGCTGTGTGTATCTCTAGCTGTGTTGATGAAGGCATTATTGCTTTAGCGAGCAAGATGGCGACAACTCTTGGCCTTAATGTGGTCGGAACCTTAGTTAAACCTGTCTATGAAGATAGCCTTTGTAATCTTATACAGATGACAAGTGAGTTATTGTCTTGCGCACCAGTGAAAAAGGACCTCGATTTCTCTATAAATGAAGTCTTATATGGTTTAGATAACGAACAATTTCATAATGTTTATCAGCCGCAAGTTTGTTTTAAGACGAACAAGCTTATTGGGTTCGAAGTATTGGTGCGCTGGCAGCATCCCCTTAAAGGAACACTGACCCCCAACTACTTTATCCCGCTACTAGAAACTAACCAACACACGGACTTGCTTCTTGATGCCGTCATGAATCGACTCAAAGTGGATTTTGTCTATATTCCTGATGGTATGAAAATATCCATAAACCTGACCGCAGACAACTTTATGGAACTCGACCTCGTCGACAAATTGGTTAGCATGGCTGATGAAGTCGGCATGGACATATCTCTATTAACCCTTGAAATTACGGAAAGCCAAATTTTTCAGCCATCGACAACAATGCTAAGTAACATCGCTCGGCTGAGGATGCTCGGTGTAAAAATATCTATCGATGACTTTGGCACTGGTTACTCCAGCTTCGGTAATCTCGTGGACATCCCGTTTACTGAACTCAAGATCGATCGCCAATTTACTAAGCGTTACTTTTCGGACTTGAAGTCGAGGCATATCGTTGATTTAACGACAGAACTGTGCCGCAGAACCGGAATAAAAGTTGTCGCGGAAGGGGTAGAAACAAAAGAAGAATTTGAAGCATTGCGTATGCTAGGCGTGGATGTCTGCCAAGGCTTTTACATTGGCAGGCCATTAGCGATTGAAAAACTCAAATCGTTTAAAGTTCTTAGCTAAGCCTATCTAAGGTAAGTTTGATTCTCGTCGCTCGATATGGCTGACGGCGAGAATAAACCCATCACGTTGTTATCCCGTCATTTGAAATGCATGCGTATATAACTCAACCAATGGCTGAGCTAATTAGGGGGAGGGGCGTAATTAAGAGATGGAACCTTGGAAGGAGATTATTTCGATAATGGAATTGGCATTGTATTTATTTAATATTCTAGATTTGTAAGTACTTACCGTTTTATTGCTCAAAGAGAGAAGTTCAGATATTTTTTTATTAGAGTATCCTTTCGCCAAATAGGACAACACCAACGCCTCTCGGGCAGATAGGTTCGAAGTTTTTTGGGCAGGTATTGCTACACTGGATTCGAACGCGTCCTTGCCCTGACTGACGAGTAATATCGCAGCTCGAATTGTCTCTATATCTTGCGTTTTGTACACCAATCCATTGGCTCGGTTAGTGCGAGCGATCTGCGAGTACATTTTTGAATTACATGAAGATATGAACAATATTGCACCTTCAAATCCCAGTGAGCGCAATCTTTTGGCATAGTCGATGCCGCTACCGTTGCTGATTTCAGTATCCAAAATCACAGTTTCGATACGTTTGTTGCGTATGACCTGGCTCGATTTCGCTGCGCAGCTCTCTTTGTATACAATACAGTTTGGGTAGATGGTTCTAATTAAACTTTCTAACGCTTTTTGAAATAATGGTTGAGCATCTATTAATAGGAAATTCATTTTGCAAAAAATCCTTATTCACTATTATTGCTATTAAAAAAAATAGCTCGCCTAGCAGGGAGGCCGTTTAGCGAGCTTAAAACGTGAAAGCTATTGGGTACTTTCACAAACTGAATATCTTTTTAGATACTAGTAAGAACGTGATAGGCTTTTGTAACAATAGTGAATCAATAGTGTTTTTATTAAGATTTATATGAATAAGCGTTAATATCGTTTTGTCAATTTCGCTACATTTCATTTTTGTGTTTTGTATAAAAAGCACTCTTTGAGGTGACTGTCCTTATAAAAATAGTGAGCTCGGAAGCTCGTTTATGCGCCGCTAATATTGTGGTTGAATCAATATAGCTAACACCCTCGCGCCAAATAGCATAAGATACACGGCCTTTAGCCAGTATTGAGCCACTCATTGTAATGATAGATAAAACACAGCAAACGACTTTTGCCGACCTTGGCCTGACTTCAACCCTAGTCGAGCGACTAGATGAATTAGAATATCACCAGCCAACTCCAATCCAATCGCATGCCATTCCTCATGTGCTTAATGGAAGAGATATCATTGGTGGTGCCAACACGGGATCTGGAAAAACTGCCGCGTTTTCGTTGCCAATTCTGCAAAAGATTCTTGAGCAAGATTTCTCAAATACTCGTCGCGGTAATTTTGTTTCTCACCTGATTCTAGTTCCAACCCGTGAGTTGGCGTCTCAGGTGGCCTATAATGTAAAATCATACTCATATCATCTTAGAGATAAGATCAAAACAGTCGCTGTATTTGGTGGTGTATCAGTAAACCCACAAATGCTCGCACTTCGTGGTGGTAGTGACATTATCGTTGCGACTCCTGGTCGACTACTTGATCTGATCTCGAGTAACGCTATCAAGCTAGACCAAGTAAAAACGCTCGTTCTCGACGAAGCCGATCGTATGCTGAGCCTTGGATTTACCGACGAGCTAAATAAGATTCTTGATCTACTACCAAAGAACAAACAGACCTTGCTCTTCTCTGCGACTTTTCCTGAAAAAGTAACGACTTTGGCTCAGCACTTGCTCAGTGACCCAATTGAAATTCAACTTCAAAGCGCTGAAGCGAGTACTTTGGTCCAGCGTGTATTTAGCGTGAACAAGGGTCAAAAGACAGCAGTACTTGCACATCTCATTAAACAGCATCAGTGGCGACAGACATTGATTTTTGTTAATGCTAAAAATGCTTGCAACCATCTGGCTCAAAAACTATCGAAACGTGGCATCACCGCCGAGGTTTTCCATGGTGACAAAGGACAAGGAGCGCGCACGCGTGTTCTTGACGGCTTTAAGTCAGGCGAGATTCAAGTACTTATCGCTACCGATATTGCCGCGCGTGGTCTGGATATAGAAAAGCTACCAGTGGTTATCAACTTCGATCTTCCGCGTAGTCCTGCCGACTATATGCATCGAATTGGACGTAGTGGTCGTGCAGGTGAAGTCGGTTTAGGCTTATCTCTGATTGATTACGATGATTATCACCAATTTAAAGTGATCGAAAAGAAGAATAAGTTCCAGCTTGAACGTGAACAGGTAGAAGGTTTTGAGGTGGAAGACGACCAGAGTGAAGCGTATTTTCAACCGATGAAACCGCGTGCAAAGCCAGCCGGAACAGGAAAAAAGAGCAAAAAGCGCAAGCAGTAACTAGTAGCTAAGTGGATAAGAGCGCAATCAGCTCACCTATCCACTTGCGATTTTTTAGAGCCTCATTTGAAAGGTCAAATGGGACTCTATTGCCAATTCACGCGTTGTATGATCGGCGTGAAGGACGTCCTCTAGGGGAGCGCTGTTTAAATGCAGAGGCTGCTTTGGCCTGTGATTTAAGAATAGAATCAACCGTTAGCTGCATTGGCTCTTTAGGCTCAAGCCCATGAGGAAAAGTACGAGCTCTTGGTGGTAGGTCATATTCCTCTGCACTCGCTCTTGGCATACGCTTAAAACGATATAAGTAAAAGTTCTCTAACTTTTCTCTCGCCCATTCAGTCTTCTTTAAATACTTTACGCTACTTGCAATCGAAGGTTTGGTATTGAAGCAGTTAAAGCGCATTGCTGCATCTAGAATGTCCCATCCATAAAAATCCACCAACTCCTGCAACATAGTTTCTAGCTTTAGCCCGTGCAGTGGGTTGTTTTGTTGCAGTTCGATTCTTTCTTCGTCAGTCATCATTTAATTTTTGGGTCTCATTCTTTAAAGGGCTGAGTTTAACAAAGTATCTACCGCAGAGATATCTATAGAAAAATATTTTCAATAGAAGCTAATAGAAGGACAGGCACCAGTAAATCACTCACCGTAATTTCATTCTTTGGGGTGACTGTCCTCTTTACCCTTTACCCTTTACCGCGTGAATGGTGGCCATGATTTCTTGTTTGAGGGTGAAAAGGTTACCATTTTAACACAAGTTCTCCATGTTGGAGTCATGACCAAAAATCAAACAGAGATAAGATTTATATAAAGTGGTTTAATACTTAAAATTTGCGACAATATTTTTTAGTTTGTCACTGACTCCTGCAATTTCATCACTGTATTTCACTGAAGTAGTGACAACTTCAAAAGTGTCACTAGCCAAATGTGATATTTGAGTAATATTATGATCGATTTCGCTCGACACTTTTGCTTGTTCTTCTGACGCAGTCGCGATTTGACTGTTAATATCAGACATTTCATTGACGCGGTCGTTGATTTTTTCAATCGCTTTGACCACTTGTTGTGTATGGCAGTTAGATTCTCTCGCTTGCTCAGCATTCATATACATTTTGTTCGCAACCTGAACAATGTTTTGTGACAGCTCTTTAATGGTTGACTCAATCTGTTTGGTCGATTCGTTGGTTTGATAGGAGAGTTGGCGCACCTCATCGGCAACGACTGAGAATCCACGCCCGCTTTCACCTGCCCGAGCAGCTTCGATCGCTGCATTCAACGCGAGCAGGTTGGTCTGTTCAGAAATACGCTGTATGGAATATACCACTTGATTAATATTTTTACTTTGCTCTTCCAGATCCACAATGGTGGCTTGTGATTGCTCAATATTTTCTGCTAATGACTCAATATTACTACCAGTAATGTAAATCATATCCAGTGCGCTTTTAGTTTCTTCCGTCACCAGTTGAGCATTATTGGCTGCAAACTCAATGTTGGAGGAAATTTCTTTATTACTCACAACCAGTTCATTGGCTGAGGTTGCCACTAACTCAGATTCCAATTTTTGTTGTTCAACATTATCAATGCTTTTCAGTGCTGACTGCTCAGATTTATCCGAATTATCACTGAGTATAGTAATCACCGAAGCTAGCTCCTTAATATGTTCATGTAGAGAACTAATAAATAAATCAAACGAGTTTGCTAAAGCTGTTAGCTCATCATTACCTTGAGAATTCATTCTAATCGTTAGGTCACCATTTCCTGTGGCGATTTGCTGCATACGAAGATTAATGACATTGATGCGTTTTAAAATAGTACTGCCAATCAAAAAAAGTAGCCCCGAGACTGATAATACCAATATGATACCAAAGGTATTTAGATCCCTATTAAGAGCAACCTTATCCTCTTCGATAATTTCATGAATATCATTTTGTAAACTCGTGATCGAACGCTCTACATTATGAACATTTGCTCTTAGCTCCTTTCTCATACCATGATTAGCAGTTAAACCAAGTGACTGTACGAGCTCTATATGATTATTCGCTATTTGACTATATTGGTCGAAAGCAGTCTGTACATCATCGGTTAATGCTTGCTGAGTAAAACGATCGAGGCTCTGTTGAAATCGCTTTATGGTGTCCTGGTTTGGGTTGGCTAGATAGCCTAAGTCAGCCTCGCCTAATTCTAACCCAGATAACTCAAGCAACATATCATTTTGCTTAGCAATAACCTGCTTCAATTGTTCTCTTTGTGCAGTAAGTTGAACACGCACGCTACTGGCCTCAGTTTCACCATCTAACTGTATTATGGCATTAGCTAACTTGTGAAATTGCTTTTGATACTGTTCGAGCTTTACTAGGACCTGGTTGCTATCATTTGCAAGGTTTATTTTATGTGATTTAGCCACTTGTTGAAGATTGTCAATACGAGTGGTTAACTGCTCAAAGGTCTGGTCAAAGCGAGTTATATACTGTTCGTCTCTGCGTTCAATAAAATCTTTTTCGTTACGTCTGAGAGTGAGTAAATCAATGACACTATTTGTATTCTCTCTTCCTACAAACTCGAGGTATTCGATTTTATCTTGATTGTATTCATTGTATAGGTAATATCCACCAACTCCAATATAAATAATAAAGTTAATAAGAAGTAACTTATTTTTTATACTCAGTGAGTGAATAATATTTCTCTTACTTAAAAAAACAATCATAAAATACCCTATGCTCTCACTTGGTAGTAACCCAAGTCTTAGATAATCAAATAATATTAAATAAAATACATGTAAGGTTGCAAGATGGGGGGTGTAGGATTATTCCTTAAATTAACCATTTAAGCTAATTAGTCACATGAATCTATGCCCGTTTAACTTGAAGAGAATTGAGAGCGTTTTTGAGGGCTCAAAAACGGTGAAACCCCGATGTTGGTAGCATCGGGGTTTCGAATTTTTAGATTTCTCGGATGGTAAGGCCGATTATCTTATATGCAAAAGGCTGGATTTAATCCAACTAATTCCTTGGTCGGGAATTAGATACGGATGAAGTCCATGTGCTCAACTTTTGGCTTGAAAGCGTGACGTTGAACGTCTTGTGGCTTAACTTTAACTTCAGCACCGTCGATTACTAGAACGATACCTTCGTAGAACTCAGGCTTGTCCATTTGGTTAACGATGTCATCGTGGTTAAGAACGATAGATACAGCTGCTTCTTCACCGCCGTATACAACTGCAGGGAATTTACCAGCGTGACGTAGGCGGCGGCTCGCACCTTTACCTAGTTCAGTACGTACTACTGCTTCAAATTTCATAGTATAACTCTCAAAAATTTAAGATATTCATAATCACACTAACAATGCGACCTTGTTATGTGTGCTAACCGCTCAAGAGAAATTGGTAGTAACTCTGTAAGCGAGCGCGGATACTATCACTCTATCTGATTTCTAGCAACTGATAATCACTGAATTGGGCCATTTCAAACGTCAATGATAATCAACTGGTTAAGTTTGATTCATTAGGTACGTTCTCTTCACTTAAACATCGTCTTGTGTGAAGACTGTGACTATGTAACAGCGAGCGAGTAAAACATGGCGCCCCTTTACTTTTTTCTCAGCCATCGGGCTACTGCTTGGTGTGGGGTAGCTTACTTAAACGTAGTCATATTCGCTGGTGGAAGTGAAATCACATTAACGTCATCTACCTGGGATATCGGGCAAATTGAATCACAATTGATACTAAAGGGGAGGATCCTTTTGTTAGTTTCGATGGCTGTGGCGTATCCTCGCTTGCTGGTCTATTGCTCAATAGTAGACAAATGACATTGGGCAGTTAAATGCGTTTTCTTTTGGGTTGAAGCCACCATGTACTCAAGCACCTCGTTTTACCATTCAGTTAGGTGCGAATTCTGTAACGTGAAGGTGAATGATGCTCAAGGCTTGGCTCAAAGAACAACAACCTAACAGCTTTTGGCTGGTTTGTGCACGAACTCATAATCAAGCACTAACGTCGAATGGATTTGGGTTTGATAATGCAGCTCCGCTGTTTTGGGGGAATACATTTAAAGATGTCATGGCGTTGTCACCATGGCTTATCCCAGTTTCTGATGAGGTACTGGCGTTGGATGAAGGCCTGCTTAATCAGGGTTTAGGCATTGCCACAACTTGCTCAGTAACCACGATTCGACATTTACGCAGCATGCTAATGTCTGCGCTTGATGGTGAAGAAGTACTATTCCGTTTCTATGACAAGGTTGTGATAGGGCCGATGCTAAAGGCGATGATGCCATCAGAAATACAACAATTTCTCGGTAATATTGATAGCTTGGCGTTAGTTGATGACAAGTTAATTAGCTTCACACGCCACTCTCAGAGTCACTTTGAGCTAAAGAAGGAGACGTGGTGGAAACTCCAACCTCACCACCTTGCACCGATCTACAACACTAAGCATCACGCCATTGCAATAGAAAAACGTTGTTGGGAGCTGATCCCTGACATTCTCGAACAACTTGATGAACCACTACAAGTGATATCAAACGCACTAGAGCGAGGAATTGAGTTGGGATATCCCGTTTCGGAGCTCGAGGCATGCGCGATTGTTGAGTTAGCGCAACGAAGCAATTCTCATCTATTACAGTTGTCAGAGCCATTGCGACTCACCGAGCAGGAACTAAGTCTACTTAAAGTGATTCAGGAGGGTTGGGTATGAGTATTACTGGCGCAAGCCCATATTGCTTACCCTGTGACAGGATGACTCACTGGATAGAAATCTATATTCGCGATGAGTTTAACCGTCCCTTCTCTGGAGTGCGAGGAACTCTCCTTGACTACGGAGGGAATGCATTTCCAATCTATCTTGATGATGGTCCAATTTTTGTTGATCGGATGGCGCCTGGCCCCGCAACGATTCTGTTAGAGTGCGATGCTTGGATATCCGCGGCACAAGGTGACGAGCGTATTCCTAACCGCGCAACAGACAGTGATCCAACGAAAGAGTTTGCCGACAATCATCTAGGCCATAAAGGCAGTGCAACACGCTATTTTGAAGTAACCGCCGGTGACCTTACCGAATTGAGCGAAGGGTTATCTCTACCATCTAGGCATCAAAAAGGGCAGGCAGATAAGCTTAAATTAATCACCGATAAAAGCTATGTACTGAAAGTAAGAGGCTTTAACTTTATTACGTTACGCGTTGGGATGTTCTTTGATGGAACAGCCAACAACACCTATAGCGCCCAGTGGGGCAAGAGTAAGCTTGATAGCTACTACCACAAATGGTATCCATTGCATAACCTATACAAAGATAGGCCGCCGATTGAGTGGCCAGAGGAAGTGTTTAAGTTTCCCGAACAGGATAAGTTTCGCTTTTTCTGGCAAGAGGATCATGCGGTTAAGAGCAGTGCAGCGAATGAACCAACCAATATTCAAAAGCTATATGATTTGTACTTACGTGATGTTTACTTAGAAAAAGAACGTCTTTTTGTTCATCCTGAATACATAACAGGAATCGGCACCGGCAATGAAACGGACAACACTAAACCTGCCGATGAGTCGGTATTGATTGGGCAAGCTATGGGGTTGGGTAAGTATGGCGTCGAAGCTAAAGTGGTAACTGCCATTGAACAACTATCTCAAAGCCTTAAGGGTATTACCAACTCGCGAGTATATTCTGAAAGTAATATAGATGGGCTTAGTTCAATTGAGTTCGATGTATTTGGCTTTAGCCGTGGTGCAGCAGCCGCGAGACACTTTGTAAATCTAGTTATTGACGGAAAGCGCGGTGTATTTGCTGAAATAATGGCACAAGCCTGTAACGCGAATGACGTTGAGATGAAAACAGGCTTTAATTGGAATAGTGATTCGTCAGTGTCTATCAAATTTGTTGGTCTCTTTGATACGGTCGCGGCGATGGTTGACCTTACAAAGGGAGATATATCACCGCACAACAATAACAATGGAGGTGTAAGATTGTGGCTTGACCCAGATAGAGTCAAACGGGTTGTCCATCTTACTGCCCACCGAAAAACTGAATACCGCCGCAACTTTAGTCTAAACCGTATCAATGCAGCCGAACACTTTCATGAGTATGTGGTACCTGGTGCCCATTCGGATATCGGTGGTGGCTACCACTCCCTTAACGCCTACACAACATTATCGCGTCAACGCAGGTTAACCATACCTTATTTGTTACCTTTATTAGAGAACAAGCCAATCAAGCGAGTCATCAAGCCAGTCGGATATGGGAATATTGACGAGGTCAAACGACGAATAATAGCCAAACTTGAGCCAACTATTAAGCGCGAGCTGGCGTTAGGTTGGAATATCAAAGACTACCATATTGACTTTCAGCTACTTAGAACTGTAAGTAAAAAGCGAACACGCTTACAAGGGACGCTCTATCAAAAAAGAGTGGTGAGTGGTGACTTATCCAGGCTGTACCTGCGAGTGATGTTTGGCCTGGCACAACATTATGGCGTGCCATTAAGTGATATCGACGGTCAAGTTTGGTATGAAGCAGGAGACAGCTATTATTCGGTGCCAACGAATATTGGCAAATATCGCTTTGCTGATTTTTGTGATAAAGCGCTTGCGGCGGCGAAGAGCGGTGAGTTATTGGAAGAGTTGAATATTAGCAACGTTGCAGAGATTAAAGATAGCCCAATTATAAACAAGTTATTTGATGCGAATTTAATCCATCATTCTTCCGATAACACCATTGCCAATAAACCTAACAAAGTAGGTGAGGGCTATCAGCGGGAGATCTATCCATGCCAGAAGGAGTCGTGAGATGAAGTGGTTTATTGCTCTGCTAGGGCTTATCGTTTTTACAAATGCTAATGCATTTAGTCGGGTGCCTAGTGTACCGAAAGATATGCCTAAATGGCGTATTGGTTATGCAATGTCAACGTTATACCCAGCTAAAGTAACCAAAGCTTATGGAGTAAATGAGGAGCATGATTGGACATCATTTATACATAATGATCAACAGTATCTATATAGAACTAAATATGAATATGCTAAGCGGTCACATAAAGATTACAGTGGATATGGTATAGCTTTGGGAGTTCCGGTTGGATTCAGTAGTCAAATTGGCGGAACTCAGACACTTCCTGATAGTGTTTATATTTACTGGTCTTCAATCACCAATCAAAGGTTTTTTGCGACCAAATTTGATCTAACGCCTAAGATGAAAACGGTGATGAGCACCAAAGAGCCATTCACCCGCTTTGACGGCTTTAAAACTCACTGTTACCGAAGTGATATTGTTTTTGGCTTTCTACCCAACGGAAATACAAAAGTGTGGCTAGATGGCTGTGGTGAGTACAAGTTTGTTACAGAGCTTGAACCTATTAAGGAGCTCGATATGGATTCCTTTGGCAACGATGCTGAAATCTA
>NZ_JATABI010000050.1:0-40974 GCF_036533795.1 Vibrio sp. M250220
TGCGCGGTCAGGTAATGTTAGAATCATGAGAACTCGGTAACGGTTGTAGGTTTGTATGTTTGGCGACTGATCAGATCGCTCAAACGGTACCGAGTTCCCTTCTTTTTCTACAAACCAGTGATCTATATTTAGGAACAGTTATTTAGTAAGGTTGCCAGTAGATTTTCAACAAAGGATATTTTGTCGCTGAACATCCTGCGGTACTTGTAACGATCATTTTTTATTACATCCTCCTTCCCATAATTAAGAAAAGCTTGAAGAAGCTTTGTCGCGTAATAGTGAATTTACGAAAAATCGGAGCCAAAATTCATAACAAAACTTTCGATGATTCCAGTTATCTACCAAGCGATAAGGCTTTAAGGGCTTGTTACCGCTTGAAGAATAATAGATGAAGTGGATTATTCTTTTACGCAACAAAGCCTATCGAAGATGTAAATAATAAATCCAATACTTACAAAGAATATAAATCATCATCAAATACTTTAGATTGGCGTGATAATTAAATTGGATCACTTATCGTAAGGTGTTAACTTAATGATAGAAATGTTGCGCAATGGTTAATGGAAAGCGCTAACAAATCAATTAAAAACTATAAAGGTTCGCTATGAAAAACCGTACAGTTGGCATTATTGGTATTGGCCCACGTGGACTAAGCGTGTTAGAGCGTATAATCGCCCTCTCAATAGATACTCCACATCAAGCATTAAATATAAAAATCTTTGACCCAAACCTGCCAGGCTCTGGATGTCATGATGTAAAGCAACCGAACCATTTACTCGTAAATACAGTGAGCTCTCAAATCACTATGTTCGCCGACGAGAGTGTTAGTGAAGCTAGGAATGTTATTTCAGGGCCTACTTTTTATCAATGGTTGTGTGAGAGGCCAAAGGATGAACTGAGCCCTAAAACAATATTACCCAACGAATACTATTCGCGCTCGCTATTTGGAGAATATCTGAACTGGGTATTTCTCTATCTTGTTGATATTGCGGCGCCTCACATCACGATAGACTATTTACCTTGTGAAGTGATTGATATCGATAAGTTAGATAATCAGTCCTGGAGTTTACGAGATGACCGAAATATTGTCACCAATGTTGAATACCTTTACTTAACTACAGGACATACTAAAGTCAATTACATCAAACCCGATAGCGCGCTAGAAATTACCAATCCATACCCAATTAAAGAAAAGCTCAAATCTATCTCTTCGGATCAAACTGTTGCGCTCCAAGGTCTTGGCCTAACGGCGTGCGACATTCTGGCTGAACTGTCTATTGGGCGAGGCGGTAAGTTCATCCGTACTCAAAAGGGTTGCCTTGAATACTCTCCTTCTGGAAACGAGCCCCGGATCATCGCATATTCTCGTACTGGCCTGCCTTTGTCGGGTAGGGCTGAAAACCAAAAAGGCACATCTGAACAATATCATGCAAAGTTTCTAACACTTTCAAAGGTCGCAAGGTTTAGAAAACAGGGAGCCATCAATTTTGTCATTGATATACTCCCTTTGCTTATCAAAGACATGGAATATGCCTACTACGAAAGCTACCTAAGCCAAAAGAAAGGGCTAATCGCTGCACAAAAATTCTGTAACCAGTTCCTATATTCTTATCCGAACGAGCAGGAAACTTTAGTTGCGAAAACAATTCCAATTGAAGATAGGTTTAGCTGGGATAAACTTGCAGATCCAGTCCCAAACTACGCTCTAAAGTCTCCAGAAGTATTTATTGCTTGGCTGATTGATTATCTTGAAGCAGATATTAAAGAAGCAAAAAAAGGAAACATTAGTAGCCCAATAAAATCTGCTAGTGATGTATTACGTGACTTAAGAGACATTATTCGGGATGTTATCGACTTTAAAGGCCTTACCGAAGAGTCGCATCGCTGGGTTGACTCTGTGTTTATTCCTTTGATGAATCGAATCGCGGTAGGTCCACCAAAAGAAAGAATTGAAGAGATGGTCGCCTTACTAAAAAGTGGTGTCCTCAAGTTAAATCTTGGCCCCTCGCCCGAGGTAATGACTTGTTCGAGTACTAATTCAATCACTCTCAAATCTACGGTATGGCCTGAGCTAGAAGAACAAGCCGACATAAAAATTCATGCAAAGATCTCAATGCATAGTCCAAAAGATGACGGGACTAAACTCTGGCAAAATCTTTTAGCGAAAAAATATACAAGGCTTTATTTCAATGGTAATTACCATCCAGGCGGTATTGATGTAACACAGAACATGAATGTAATAGATGCTAATGGCATAGAGCAAAGCAACATCTGGGCATTGGGTATTCCGACAGAAGGTAATAAGTTTTACACCTTCATCGTACCTAGGCCTGGTGTTAACTCCACGGCAATTGTCGATGCGGGTCGAGCGGTAAATACCTTGTTCAAACAGTTATCTTGCACCCCAGCGGAAGGTAGACAACATGTCACAAGTTAAACTACTAAACCGCTTTACCCTCGCAGGACTAGCGGCGACATTAGTTGGGAATGGTATAGGCCGATTTGCCTACATAGCATTGATGCCAGTGCTCATACAGAGCGGATGGTTCTCAAGCGAAGATGCCTCTATTCTGGGGGCAGCAACGCTGATTGGCTATATCTTCGGTGCACCAGCTTCAAGCTTTTTACAGCGATATTGCTCTACCGGAACACTTATACGGGCCTCTCTCTTACTGAGCAGCTTTAGCTATCTTGGCTGCGCATTGAAGTCAGCCCCCTTTGAATGGTTTTTAACACTGAGAACCATTGCTGGTGTATCAGGAGCTGTTCTTATGGTGCTCGCGCCACCTGTGATCGCAAGCCTTCACCCACAAGAGATAAAAGCACGAATCAGTGGTGTTGTTTTTTCGGGGATTGGTCTTGGTGCCATGATTTCAGGAACCATCATACCTTTACTTATCTACCAAAGTGTCGAAAGTGCGTGGTTAGGTATGGGAGTGATAGCGTTTCTTGCAACTGTTCTTACTTGGAACGCATGGTCTACTGAGATAAAACCAAAGCATTGTACTAAAAGCCCATCTACTTTTGATGCTTTATCTAGAAACGAGCGTGTCAGCATAGGCTGCGTACTTTTAGCCTATACCTTTAACGCTATTGGTTATTTACCTCATACGCTCTTTTGGGTTGACTATATTGTTCGGGAGCTGGAAATGAGCTTTTCAAGCGGCGGGTTTTATTGGGCAGTCTTTGGGATAGGAGCAGCTACAGGGCCAATAGTTACCGGTGTACTTGGAGACAAATTTGGGCTTAAAAAAGCACTATTAGCCGCTTTTTGTTGCAAAGCATTAGGGGTAGCACTCCCACTATTAAGCACCAGTGAAATGGCACTTTTTGCTTCATCTCTACTGGTTGGTATGTTCACACCTGGCACCGTTACACTGGTATCCACTTATACCTTAGAAATCGTTGGGCCGCAGCTCCATACGAAATCTTGGGGGGCAATGACAATGGCTTTTGCAATATCTCAAGGTGTTGTGGGTTTTGTCATGGCTCACTACGCTCCGCAGCTCACCAGTTATAACGCCCTGTTTATGATAAGTGCGAGTGCACTCATTTTATCCATACTCTGTATTGCATTTACATCACCTAAACAGCAGATGTTGAATGCTGCTCAAATAAGTTCGTAGCAAAGGAATCGCTCATGAAATTATATTTAAATGATACTTCTCCATTCTCTAGGGTGGTGTTAGCTACCGCATATATGTGCCATGCCCCATTAGATCTTGAATGGGTCGATCCATGGCAAACCCCACAGGTATTGGTCACAATCAACCCGTTTAGTACCATACCAGTTCTAGAAACCGCTGATGGGGTTGCACTTAGCGAGAGTTTGACGATTTGCGAGTTCTTATTACAAACTCACCCAATAGAGACACTCTCAATGACCAAGGCTAACGATCCCAAACGTATGTCGTTATTAGGGTTAAGTAAAACTCTAATGGAAGTGTCATTTCGCTGCGCTGCGTTGAGCCGTTTCGACGCTGAGCAAAATGTGCTCGCGGAAAGAGGAAAAAACGGGATACAAAGATGTATTCAAGCAATTATCGAGCAGCTAAGTGACGCTCATGATTTGCTAAAACCCGATTTCTCGACCTTGTACCTACATGTTGCATTGGATTACGTTCTGTTCAGGCATACTAGCCTTCTTTCAGAGAAGGAGAGCGACATCGTCATTACTGCCTTACAAGCTTCGCCTTTCAAAGAAACACTAGAAAAGTTGAGCCTCGAGTCGCTTTCCAAAAAACTTTGCTATAGCGAATACAAAACTACTTAACTGCTTTCATCAAAGCTTTAAGGAACGATTCAAGTATTACCCCCCCCTCACAAGAGCATAATGATCTTTTTAGATTGATGACCGTAGGGGAGAAAAAGGATTTATATCGAGAGGTGCACCCTACAGAATACTCAGTCGGCAGGATGCATGTTATTACTGACTAAGTTGATTGAAGCTCGGCAAACGCTTAGCAAACTTTGCCATACGACTGGTTATTCATGAATTGCTAATGCTCGCTTTTCCCTAACGCATTTTTGTCCAACAATGAGCTAGCTTCTGTAGCTGGCTTTTTCCGCCCCTTTATTGGTTCCAGTAAAAAACAAATGGGTAAATAGTCGAATTTTCCTCAATTGTCGATTATGTGACCTTTTGCCTAGGGTTTGTCCGTTGGGTTTGTTGATAAAAAATCAATTGCTTATGCTTGCGAGTACGTCGAACGTTTCTTCAAGTTGGTAAGCACCATGTTTAATAATGCCGTCACCGTTGGAACCCCAACCAGTACAGGCGGAAAAGTCTTAACAGGCACTGCTGGCGTAAAAATTAACAATTTGGATGTGAGTCTCTTGGGAGACCAAGCTACCTGTACTTGTGGGGATGAAAACTGTCGTGGAGTAGGTCCAATCATGCAGGGCAGCCCGCGAAATATTAAGATTGGTGGTAAGCTGATAGCGATGAAAGACGATCCGGTTGATACCGGATGTGGCAATTGTTTTGTGCTTTCGAGTGGCGACGCCGTGAGTCTTGGGCCTCAAATGTCTGGCTCAATTAATATGGGTGCAGGCGTCAATATAGGGCAGGGTGTCAATATCAATATGGGGTCGGGTGTTACTTTTGGTGCTGGCGTACCTATTGGAATAAATAAGATCGAATCAAAATATCAAGGAATATTATCATTTGATAGGCGAGTTATTTTTTCGACAATAGTGAAATATCGCATTGAAACAATGGATGGACACGTTATAAATCAAGGTTGTTCTAGTGTTGGTTATTCTGGTAAGCTAAAATCAAATCAAACAGTTAAAGTGTATGTGAGATGATTATGATAAAAGAAAATATTATCATAAATGGAGTGGCATACCAGTTTGAAACAAGAGAAAATAAAACTGAATTGGTTTACGACATTGAGTTGACTGATTCAAAAATGACGATTCAGCCAACCTTTTAATACCCAGTATTTTAGTTGTAACAAGGAGTTCTGGCGAAATACTGTTTATATTGGAATGTTCGGAAGGAGAAAGTTTTGAAATTTTACCAGCGTTAAGTTTGTATGAGCGAAAAATACAATGGTTTGAGCCGTTAGCTGATAATTACAGAAAGTTGCTATATGTAAATAATAATAATTACGTTAAACCCGCTTATAAAATATTCACATGGAATGATATTTACGAGTTTTCATTGATTGATAGAAGTTCATTCGCTTATCGAAAACGAGGCTCTGGTGACTGGAAGTATGTAGATGATGGCGCTAATGGATACCTTTTATCTCTAATTGATGGTGTTCCATATTGGTCAGATGCTGTAGGACAAATCCCATTTGCAATAGATACGTATAGATTGTTAAAAAATAAACAGTCAGTACAGTTTTTGGGTGGGGTGTTTGCTGAGGGGGAATTTAGTGCTGCAATCAAATCACTAATAACAGGAGAGTTAGACAAGACCAATTCATGGGATAATTATTTTGTATTGAGAGGTGCGCTGTTTGCCGAAAAGAAATTTACATATAAAGTACTCCCTACGGGTAAGCTTTACCCTAAGACTTCATTTAATGAGGTGATAACTAATTATGACGTTAATAATTTATCAAAACCGATAAATAAAATGGAAAGGGATACATACCTGTGATTTATAAATTCATTGTTGCTATGGTGGCAGTTATTGTATGTATGTTGTTTTATGATGTTTCATATGGCATCTACGGTCAATACAATACAATAAAAGATCAAGACATTGGCTATATCCTTTTTTATTTTGTTTTTATGTATCTTCCAGTGTATTACACGTATCAATATAAGCGATTGAAAATAGCATCAATGTTGCTGTCTGTCGTTATTGTTTGTTACATTCATTTTTCTATTGGCGATTTGTTCCCGTACAAACACATATTGATTATATTGTGCTTGTTTGTTGGTTTTGTATTTATTGAAACGTTAACCAGATTAAAAAAGAGATATGAATTAAATGCAAAAATTGATATTGAATCTTAACAAGGCTTAATCGACTCCGTTTTTAGATTGGCGAATGTTCCATTGGTTTGTCCCCAATATACCTGTATAAGTCGCCGAGCAAAGGATGTCGAGGTTTGCTTTAAAACCTCTTCACGAGACACTATTCAGCACCTAGCCATTAAGGAAATTTCGCGAGATTGCATATACGATACAAGGGAGTGCCACAGGGCGATTAAGGTTAAGAAAGCGATACCTATAATCCCATCGCGTGAGGGAGCTGCCTTCTGGGGAAAGGGGCATCCACGCAATCTGGCGGTTGGCGGCCAGAAACTCTATGGGTCGAACAAAAAGTGAAAACAGAAGTATGGTTACCACAGATGTTTACTGTCTGAAACCGCTATGTATCGCGTGAAAAAGTTACTTGGATCCTCACTCACTCTTCGTAATTACAATCCACAAGTTGGGGAAACTTACGCTATGATCAAAGCCCTCAACAAGTTAACTGGGATAGGTATGGCCGAATACGCTGTTTTTGACTTGTATGATGATACTGTTGAGTTTATGAGTTCAACCGTAGATTATATTGAGAGCCTATTATGATTAATGGTGTTTCAGCTTTGCTTTGGCTTCCTTTCTGGGGAGGGATGGTGATAAGTATTGTGGTTATGATTGTATCTGTACTTGGCAACTTAGTAACATTACCAATCATTATATTTCTTCTTCGAAACAGAAGAGACTATTTGATCGATAAACTTGATATCTATGCTCCAAAAAAAATACAGGGATGGGCTCATTTCCCATCGTTTGCATGGATCCGCTCTAGCCAGCAGGCATTTAGTTGGTTTCATCGTCATTCAAAGGAAGAAATTCAATACTGGCGTAACGGTATAAAAAAAGAGCTTGGAAGTGTTTATTGGTTGTATCGGTTGAATACAGAATGCTTGAGGTTTAGTTTCCTGAGTATTTTTTTTGTGTTTGTATTTATGGGGATAGAATATCAATTTGGGATATTAGGTATTCCTTTCTAAATCCTCAAATTTTATTGAAGGGCTGTAATGGAATGGTTAACCTAGATAACCCCGACAGGGATTCATTTAATGTATATTAAAGCAACGTATTGAGTTGGTTTACTCGTCAATTTGCTTTAAAGGCGTCGAGTCTTTGGATATCCTTTAGAGGATTACGCAAAAATAGAGGCCGTCAAGTTCCCTCGGTAATTAAGCGAACGACAAAGTCGCTTGGTAATTAAGGTACGACAGAATCGCTTGGTGTTCACACTTCACAGTTGGCACTTCCTAACTCAGAAGTTCCCCGAAATTACTTAGATTAAATACTCTACATAATTCAAGGGGCGTGCGTTTGCCCTACTAAAACTTATTCGATTGAGTTGATAACTGTTCATTCTCGTCATTAGACGACATCTTGCAGCTTAACTTCCTTTCATGTGTCACAAATTATTGATTATCAGTTGAGTTGATATAAGAATGACTGCATTTTTGAAGGATGAAAAACGACAATTTAAGGGAACATATAGATGGAAGTAAATGAATGTATCTCTTTTATCATGCTAAATGGTTCAGAGGTATTGCTAGAAAAACGCAGTGAGCAAAAGGAAACTGATCCCGGTTTGATCACTATACCTGGTGGCCATATTGAATATGGTGAAACTCAAATTCAGGCGTTGTTCCGTGAATTAAGTGAAGAGCTCAATGTTATTCCAACTGAATACAAATATTTATGTTCTCTTTACCACCCAACGAAAGAACTGCAGTTAATCCATTATTTCATTGTTAGTGCATGGACTGGAGATATTACAGCTCAAGAGGCTGATGAAGTTAAGTGGTATCCATTGGATGTGAGCCAAGTCGGAATTCCTGCTGACAGTATTGCTTTGAAAGAAGTGGAGCGGGTTAGTCGTTATCTGTACTAATTCAGATCTAGTCGGAACTAATACATATGAGCCTCAGCTAGCGTAGCACGTGCTAAGTTAGAAAGCTCGTTCTCAGGGTTCTCAAGCATATCAGGCACTAGCCTCATTAACGAAGCGCGACCAACGGGGATGATCAAACCAAATTCAGAAAGTAGTGCACGGATACGATTCATCAATGCGGTACGCTCGCGCACCCAATGTTCTCTCATTCGATGAACCGATAAGATAGCTTGTTGCTCAGGGAATTTGACAGGAACAAAGCGAGTGGCAGGTCTTTGCACGGCTTAGCATATAGCGACCGCATCATTGAGGCCATTTTTTCCTTTGGTTCGATATGGCGTGACATACTTAACCGCAATGATACGAGCATCGTGACCGAGTTTGCGTAATGTTCTCGCCCAATAATGTGCACCACCACACGCTTCAACACCTATTCGCATAGGTGGCATATTTGCTATTGTAGTCAGCAGTTTAGAGCGAGTAACCGACTTATGAAGTAGGACTTTTCCATTTTGGTCGACAGCATGAAGACTAAAATGGTTTTTAGCTAGGTCGATAGCGCAAAAATAAGAATAATCAGACATGGTGCCTCCGGTGCAAATGTATTCCACTTAAGTGTGGCAGATCCTCGGGAGGGGGAATCCATGTCATTCGTTAAGAGTATTAGTTATAGAGGTAGAAACTTGGAAAATCTAGCAAATCGTTGGGCAGGTAGAATTTACGGCACTAATACAGGTAATGTATTCCTCGAAGTTTCTCAAGATAAAAGTAATTTATCAGGCAAACTGCGCATAATGGATACGATTTATGGCATCTCTATGTATGATTGCGTAGGAACGTTTGATGACTCCTTTCGATTAGAATGTACGCCAATTAGCGAACCTGAAGAAGGTGTTGTTATGGGGGATGTGGTTGTTGTTGGTAAGTTAACTCAATCAGGGAACATCAAAGGTGATTGGAGTTCAACTATAGGCACGGCTGGTACTTTTGAATTGTATCCCCATGACACTATTAGTGATAATCCTTCAAATAACCCTGAACAAGTCTATAACAAGTCAGTACACGTTGGTTCAATTCGTTTGTTCAAAGATGACCTAGAAGAACTAATAAATTTTTTAAGAAAAGATTTTAAAACAGGTAAGGTTGTCGTTACTTATAAGTTACATGGAAGCGAATTAACAAAGTACGCAGATGACTTTCTCTCTGAGAAAGTTAACGCTGACCAACTCAACTATTTTAAGTTGGTTATACAAGAGCCTGAAGCCTATGGCATAAACAGAGTCGTCGTAATCGAGTTTAATGAATTTGGAACTAGTGAAATCCGAGTGTCTGGAATAAATGAATCGTGGGTATTAGGAAAATCTGCATCGTTAGAACAAGTCGTAATGGCTAAGCAAAACCGATTAGTTACAACGTATCGCAAGTATGGTCTCAATTTAAATGCTGTAATTTTTGGTCTTATGTTGGTTGCCATTCCTGAAATTCCTGAGCTGGAAAATCGTGCTATATTCGTAATAGTTATGTTTGCGTTACTAAATGGGCTGCTTTATCTGCATACAAAGTTTATCCCAAATACGGCGATCTATCTGGAGCAGTCTAAACCAACGGTAGTTCAAAGACTCTGGCCAACTGTATTATCTTGGTTTATTGCAGCAACTAGTAGCTTTGCTGCGGCGTATGCTTTTTCATTGTTGAAATAATACTCTTAACAAGAGACTATGGCGTCAATAGTTAATTTTTGGCGCTATTGTTATCCCACATTACACCGTTTAAGGCTTCAAGATACTTTTTCTAATCCAATTTTGGCACGTTAGAATCCATACTCTAACGTGCTTTTGTCCAACAATGAGCTAGCTTCTGTAGCTGGCTTTTTCTGCCCCTTTACCGGTTCCAGCAAAAACTAAATGGGTAAATAGTCGAATTTTCCTCAATTGTCGATTATGTGACCTTTTGCCTAGGGTTTGTCCGTTGAGTTTGTTGATAATAAATCAATTGCTTATGCTTGCGAGTACGTCGAACGTTTCTTCAAGTTGGTAAGCACATGTTTAACAATGCCGTCACCGTTGGAACGCCAACTAGTTTCAATTGCCAAGCAGTTTGGTGATATGGGCGTTAAAGCGGATTTGGTTGAGAGCAAAGGCAAAACCTTTGTGGCGTTTAACGGCACAGATCAGAATGGAAGAGTGCTCAAAGTTGGAGAGGCTGCTATTTTTGCAGCGCCAGTTTTTGGGTTGTCCGTAGTAATGGTGGGGGCGGTGGTTTTTGTTGTTTATGCAGTCATTGAGGTTGCTTGGTCCGAGTATGACGTAAATAACAAAATCGTAATGGAGTTGGAAAATGCAATCGAAAACTAAGGTAAGAATAGCGGGTGTTTTTTTTCTCATCGCACTGGTTGGAGGGTGGTTATTTATATCTTATGTCGCATTGCAGGATTATCTTGATCTATTAAACAATGAGCCTGTAGTGTCATTTTCCCCCGTAGTCTTATTGATGCCAATCGGTGGTCTTGGGGTGGCCTTTTTTGCAATTGTTCTTTTCCCTAAATCTATTTGGCGCGGGGAAAGGTTTGATGAAACCTACCCGCCAAAAGTAAAAGCGATGGTCAACAGAATTTCCATATACTTCATCTTGATTGGCGTGGCGTTTGCTGCTGGTTGGACATACCACACATTTGATCTAATGGATAAATATGGCTACGTATACAGTGATGATTTGAACAAGCATGCGGGGACAAGCATTTACCGAAAATGGGTACGGGTGCTACCATCTATTTAGAAACAATAAAGGCTCTCTATAGGGTAGCGCATCATAAACCGCGCATCCTCATCGTCTAGCCCGAATAATAAGATCAAACCTCCAACCCAGAGGAGATTTGAAATAGCCAAACGACGCACTAACCAAGAATGGCGAACTCTGTTCGAACACGGGATCTATTAGAGCGCTGAATTGAATAGTTATTCAACGAACGAAGGCTCGAAAACTGTCGAACGATTTCGCCCAGACTCTTTGGATAAGTAGAGCGACTTGTCTGCATGCTCAAGCCAAGCAAGGTGACTTGATTGGAGCGGTGAAATCTCGCACACGCCAAGAAATTTAGCCCTTTTCAAGTTACTACCTCTTGATTCCCCAATGTATCGAAGTGAAATTTGACTTATTTTTGCGAGTATTGAACATTTAGCGTTCGATTTTTATGATGCTGCTGCTGAGCTTTTTTCCTAAGTGGATGCCGATGATTTTATGCTGAGTGCTGGTCTTCTCCTTTTACTTTGGCGCATCTAGGTCGATCGGTATATCGGCCTAATTTGGAATGAGCAGTTAAAAAACTATGCGAAAAATTAACTTTAAATAGAAAAATTTTTAATGTAATTAATGCTTAAAATATTACGACGTTCTCAAACTTGCGTGTCTCTTTAGCCTCGTTAAGTGTGTCGTGATCTATTTTGGACAAAAAATATACATCAAAGGGATTCTATGCGATTTTCAACAATATCTCGCTTGCTATTGGCTGCTTCCATTATAGTATTAGCAATGCCAAGTCACGCTACCAACAAACTCACTGAGAGCCAAATCGAATCTGGTATAGATACTCAGATCGATTTTATGACAAATAACGGCGCATTTGCCCACCTAGCTAAATGCAGTGGCAAAACGCACGCAACCATTATTCAAGGCTATCGCGACTCGATGTATAAATGTGCGAAATTCATTGATACCCAAAGTGAAGATGATAGCCAATATGAGAATTGTCTTAACAATGGGATTAAGTCGGTGCTAGGAATGACAGATGCACAACTAGAAGAGTGTTACGCTAAATTTGAAGGCGAATAAGATGGTTTTGTCCGCGATGGCGATGCTAGTCGCGGCATTGCTTGTTGCGATTGATGTGTAAAGACGGACAATGAGTGAATAGGGTCGTGGAGTCGGGTGAATAAGGAACAAGCATGACAAAAGTGACACTAAAAGGCTTTATTTTGGTGCCAGAGCGCGATCTCGATGTCGTGAAAAACGAGTTGATCACCCATAGGCAGCTAACGTTGCTAGAGCCGGGCTGTATTACCTTTAGCGTCACTCAGAATAGTGATAACCCTCTTCGGTTTGACGTGTATGAAGAGTTTATCGATAGAGCGTCATTCGATGCTCATCAACAACGCGTAAAAGCGTCCCATTGGGGAAGAGTGACGGTTAACGTTGAGCGGTTTTACCAAGTTATCGAGTCAGCCTAGTGCCAAACATGGCATAACGTTGAATGATAGGTTGCGTGAGAAAGCTCAAACTATACCCAGAATCGCTGAACGCTAAGTTAGGTCAGCGATTCTTACCACGCTTCTATTTGAGCACTGAATTGAATAGTTATTCAACGAACGAAGGCTCGAAAACTGTCGAACGATTTCGCCCAGACTCTTTGGATAAGTAGAGCGACTTGTCTGCATGCTCAAGCCAAGCAAGGTGACTTGATTGGAGCGGTGAAATCTCGCACACGCCAAGAACGCTTTAAGGCTTCAGCGGCATGACGGATTACTTCGTCGCCCACAGTATGGCCATATGTGTCATTGACACGTTTAAAATGGTCGATATCAAAAATAACAAGTGATGAGACTTCACCCGTCACCTGACAGTGTTCGTACTCTTTCTGTAGATTCATTTCCCAATGTGCGCGATTGTAAAGCTTAGTGAGTCCGTCGGTTTGGCTCAAGCTGGACAGCTTTTGGTTTGAATCCAATAGATGAATCTTATTTTTAGCAATATCCGTCACGTCATTGATGATCAAACTCACGTGCGACACATCACCATTGACTGAGGTCAGTGGCGAAAACGTAATGTTTTGGCGCATCTCGCTTAAGCTGTTGGAGATAGGGCTGAAGTTTTTAAATTTAAACAGGTAAGGGCGGTCTTCCCAGCAAGAAAAGCCTCTGCTATTGAGACTAAATGCGGTATTGACCTTTTTTCGCAGCCAAGCTTCAGGTAGATCTCTAACAACACTAAACAGCACTTTTCCAAGGATTTGATCGGCACTGATTCCACTGTACGACTGCATGAATGTGTTCCATGCACATACCTTGTAATCGCGATCGACGACGATTAGCCCAGCATCAAGATCGCCGATAATTTGCATTGCCCAGTGAAGGTCTCCGATTTCACTCGCCGTCATATTAAGCTCTCCAGAATTTGTTGAATGGCATCAAGAGACTCGTTATCCATCAAGAAAATAATGTCACAAGCGACATCCAGATTTTCGGCTTTGTAGACAAATTCGATCGTGAAAATGTCTTGGTCATACTCCTCAAGGAAACCGCTAGAACTCAGCGATGCTTGCAGTGGTTCTTTTTCCAGCACAATCGGCTGGCGCAACGATATCGAGATGTCCAACTGTTTGCTAAAAGAGACCAGAAATGACGAAACCAGCAAGTTTGATATGTCGAGAATGACTTCGTTGGTGGAGTTAACCTGGTCATCCGATGCTACGTTTGTAAGCTGTTCAAACCCTTTGCCATGTAGGCACACCAGGGCTTCCCCATTGATGCCATTGCCGACAAAACGTTGTGAAACCGCGCGGGATTCAGAATTGTTGACGATGTCTTGCACCGTCATTTTTAATTCTGATTGATGCAATGAAGCGACGTTGGGTAATGGCATTTCAATGAACTTGCCCACTTGTTCGGCGATGATAGATGCACTGGCACCTAACGCTATATTGCTCATTTCGCGAATTGCGCCCAAAAGATCAATCGCGTTTGGCGTTAGCTCTGGGTGCTGGGTTGTCGTTGCTTTTAGCGGAATCTCAAAACGATTAAAGAGTTCGACGAGATCAGCGGTAACAAAAGGCTTTTCAATAAACTCATTGGCACCAAGTTGAAGACATCGGTTTTTGGCCTGAATCTGAATATCACCAGACACGACGACGATGTGTGTTGGGTAGTAGCTTACAGGCAGAGACGCGAGGACTTCGAAACCGTCCATAACAGGCATAGTTAGATCAAGAAACAACAAGTCGATATTTTGGTTACTCATGATTTCTAACGCGGCTTTTCCGTTTTCTGATTGGAAAATTTGGATAGTATCTGAAGGGTCAATTCGACTAATGATGGATTTGCGAGCGATCAACGAGTCATCGCAAACTAATATGTTCATGACGGTAACTTATACACCTAAAGCAGAGTGCCATTTTTAAGCAAGCACGAGTGGCTATGCGTCAGTATTGTGACGCTTGTTCAAACACTTGACCATATAGATAACATTTTTGTAGCTCGCACTTCACGCATTTTTTAAATGTAAATCACAAAAGTTGGATGGTCGGCACATAATTATGTACGAATTTTGCACTGTAATGCGCGTGTAACATTAGATGCAGGCTGGATATTTAACGTTTGGCAGATGGATGCGCCGACCCTAGCAACGGCATTGAGATCAACACCGGTTTTAATCCCAAGTCCATGACATAGATAAAGTACGTCTTCTGTCGCGACATTTCCTGACGCCCCTTTCGCATAAGGGCAACCTCCTAAGCCAGCGACGCTTGAATCTATCGTATTGATGCCCATAAGGAGAGACTGATAAATATTGGCCAGTGCCTGTCCATAGGTGTTGTGGAAGTGAACCGCAATGGATGTCGCGGGCGTGTTGGTGAGAATGGCGTCAAGCAACTGCGCAGTTCGATTTGGCGTAGCAGTACCAATCGTATCGCCGAGAGAGACTTGATAGCAGCCCATATCGAGCAACACTTGCGTCAGTTCAGCAACTTGTGCCGGTTGGGTTGGGCCGTCATAAGGACAATCCGCGACACAAGATAAGTACCCTCTAACAGGAATGTTATGCGCATGCGCCAAATCTATCACGTCCTTAAACCGTTGAAGACTCTGAGAAATTGAACAATTAATATTGCGTTGGCAAAATCCTTCCGAAGCGGAGGTAAAGACGGCGACTTGTTGTACGTTATGTTTTAGCGCTTTTTCAAGCCCTTGAACATTAGGCGTTAACGCAGAATAAATCACCCCTTGGTGCCGTTTGATATTGGCAAATACCTGACCGGAGTTCGCCATCTGGGGCACCTTTTTATCTGAAACAAAAGCCCCAGCTTCAATCTGTGTTAATCCGGTTGAGGACAATTGGTCAATCAAGGCTATTTTTACCTCGACAGGTAATGCCGCTTCATTTTGCAAGCCGTCCCTAGGCCCCACTTCAAAGATGTTGACCTGTTCGAGTTGTATGTCTGGGACGTTCACCTTGTTCGCTTGATTCATACCGCTAATGTTCCTTCTTCATCCAGTCAGGCGCTCTCTTTTGCAAGAATGCGGACAAGCCTTCCTGTCCTTGAGGTGACACACGTATTTTGGCGATCAATTCACTGGTATAACGCATTAAAGCGTCATCAATCGGTGACTCGCTACAGTGGTGGCAAAGGCACTTAACTTCAACCATTGCTTGTGGCCCATGATTCAGTATTGGCAGTAGCCATTGGTGCGCATTCTCGGTTATATCTAAGCAAGGAGAGATGTGGTGAATCAGGTTGAGTTCGAGTGCTGTGTGGGCATCGATTCGCTCCGCCGATAGCATATATCGCCTGGCGTTGCGTACGCCCATCGCTCTGATGACGTAAGGAGCGATTGTCGCAGGGATGAGCCCTAGCTTGACCTCACTCAAGCATAATTGACAGTTCTCACTGGCAAACACCATGTCGCAGCAACAAATGAGTCCCAACGCACCGCCAAAGGCGCAACCTTGGACAATTGCTACTGTCGGAAAAGGGAATCGATCAAGCTTATCAAGCAGAGTGGCTAACTGGTGCGCATCGAGCTGATTTTCCTGCTCGCTCTTAGTCACCATGGAGCGCATCCACTCGATATCTGCACCGGCTGAAAAATGCTTACCTTGGCTGTTGAGGATCAGGGCTTTCACCATTGGGTCGGCGGAGAGGCTATCTAAAGCGGCGATCAGTTGAGCAATGACTTCAGCGTTGAAGGCATTGGCTTTTTCAGGGCGGCAAAGAGTGACGGTCGCAATACCATTGTTATCGATATGGTAGACAATGTTTTGGTGGAGATTTCGGTCGATTCTGGTGGCCATAATTTACATCCTGAAGATACCAAACTGGCTATCATTAATCGGGTGACGAAGGGCTAACTTGAGCGCGTGCGCCAGAACTTGTCGCGTATCTTTGGGGTCAATAATGCCGTCATCCCATAGACGGGCGCTGGCGTAGTAGGGATGTCCTTGATGGTTGTATTGTTCAAGGATCTGTTGGCGAAATTGCTCGGCGTCCTCCTGAGTCCAACTTTCTCCCTGACGCTGCATGACTTGTTGTCTGACCTGAGTTAACACCCCCGCCGCTTGTTCTCCCCCCATCACGGAAATTCGCGCATTGGGCCACATCCACATCAGTGTAGGGTCATAAGCTCTGCCGCACATACCATAGTTGCCCGCACCATACGATCCTCCAATGATAATGGTAAACTTGGGTACGTCAGCGCACGCGACGGCCATGACCAGTTTGGCGCCATTTTTGGCGATACCGCCTTCTTCAAACTTTTTCCCCACCATAAAGCCGGTGATGTTTTGCAGGAACAAAAGCGGCACTTTTCGTTTTGCGCACAACTCAATGAAATGGGCTCCTTTTTGAGCCGATTCGGAAAACAGAATGCCATTGTTGGCGATAATGCCAAGCAAATGGCCTTCAATACGCGCAAAGCCGCAAACCAAAGTTGTACCAAATAAGGCTTTAAACTCGTCGAACTCCGAACCGTCAACGATTCGGGCGATGACTTCACGTACATCGAACGATAAGCGAAGATCCGCATTCACTATGCCATAAAGTTCTTCGATGTTGTAAAGGGGGGATGAGCTCTGTGTCTGATGAACGGATGGGGTAAGTTCACACGATAAGTTAGTGTTAGAGACAGCTTGTCTTGCCAACTGAAGTGCATGAAGTTCATCTTCCGCGTAATAGTCAGCGACGCCTGATTTTCGACAGTGGACATCGGCACCACCGAGCTCTTCTTCGGTCACAATCTCACCGGTTGCGGCTTTAACCAATGGGGGGCCGGCCAAGAATATCGTGCCTTGCTGTTTCACTATGATCGATACATCCGCCATCGCAGGGATATAAGCGCCTCCTGCGGTGCATAACCCGAGGACAACGGCGATTTGTGGGATCCCTTTCGCCGACATTCGGGCTTGGTTGAAAAAGATGCGACCAAAATGCTCGCGGTCAGGAAAGACATCGGCTTGGTGAGGCAAGTTGGCACCACCTGAATCTACCAGATAAATGCAGGGCAGCTGACAACGTTGGGCGATCTCTTGTGCTCGTAAGTGTTTCTTTACCGTCAGAGGGTAGTATGTTCCGCCTTTCACTGAAGGATCATTCGCAATCACCATACATGACTGGCCGTTGATTTGTCCCACGCCAGCGACAACACCGCCACAAGGAACAGGTTCGTCATACACATTCCACGCGGTGAACTGAGCTATTTCGAGAAATGGAGAGTTGGCATCGAGAAGATGCTCGATGCGTTCACGTACGGGTAGCTTGCCTTTTTTTCGCTGGTGGGCGATTGCTTTTTCGCCGCCTCCCAGTTTGATAGATGCTATGTCATCCTCTAACTGTTTAACCAGCGTGGACATTGCGGCAAGATTTTTCATGTAGAGTGGGGCGTCGGTGTGAATCTTCGACTTAATCACGGCCATAGTCAGCTCCCTTTAACGTGATTCTTCAAACAGTTCCCGACCAATTAGCATGCGTCGGATTTCTGAAGTACCTGCACCAATCTCATACAACTTGGCATCACGTAGTAATCGACCCGCAGGAAATTCGTTTATGTATCCATTACCGCCGAGCAACTGAATGGTATCCAGTGCCATCTGAGTCGCAAGTTCTGCACTGTAAAGAATCACACCCGCGGCATCTTTGCGGCTCGCATGTCCGTTATCACATGCATTGGCAACCGCGTACACATAGGCTCGGGCTGCATTGGATCGTGTATACATGTCGGCAACTTTGGCTTGAACCAACTGAAACTCACCAATGGAACGTCCAAACTGTTTACGGTCGTGAACATAAGGGATCACCAAATCGAGACACGCTTGCATGATTCCAAGTGGACCTGCGGCGAGTACGACGCGTTCGTAGTCCAATCCACTCATCAATACTTTTACGCCTTGATTCACTTCTCCCAGCATATTTTCAACGGGGACAGGGCAATTATTAAAGACCAGCTCACAGGTGTTGGACCCCCGCATACCAAGCTTGTCCAGTTTTTGAGCATGTTGGAAAGGAGAGACCGCTTTTTCAACGATGAATGCGCTGATACCGTGCGCTCCCTGAGTCGCATCCGTTTTCGCGTAGACGACCACCACATCGGCATCTGGGCCGTTGGTAATCCACATCTTGGACCCGTTGAGTAGATAGTGGTCGCCGTTAAGATCCGCTTTTAATTGCATGCTAACAACGTCTGAACCTGCGTTAGGCTCACTCATCGCAAGCGCTCCTACATGGCTACCATCGATCAGCTTGGGCAGGAATTGTTGCCTTTGCGCTTGGGTCCCATTGCGAAATATTTGATTGACGCAGAGGTTGGAGTGAGCCCCATAGCTGAGCGCTACGGACGCTGAGGCGCGGCTAATCTCTTCCATCGCCACAACATGGGCAAGATAGCCCATCTCAGCTCCGCCATATTGTTCAGAAACGGTCACGCCGAGTAGCCCCATTTCACCGAACAATGGCCATAAATGGTTAGGAAATGAGTTGGAGCGGTCAATATCGCTGGCAAGCGGTGAGATCTGTTGTTGCGCGAACCCGTTGACGTGTTCGCGCAACAAATTAATCGATTCATCTTGCCCAAAATTGAGCGGTGTATATTGGCTTATCATGACGCCTCCGACTATCGGCTTATAACGTAGTATTCGAAGACGTTTAAGGACGATAAGTTATTGAGGGTCCACAACTAATGCTTGCTGGCAACGTTCACGCGCTACGTTGAGATCTTCAAGCATATGGTTAATGTCTTCGAGCTGGCGCAGTAGCACCGCTTCCTTTTCATCAATGATCTTCAGCATTTCTGTTAGCTGAGTTTCACCTTGGTGTGTATCGTACAGCTCAAATAATTCGCGGATTTCTGCTAAAGAAAACCCAAGACGCTTCCCACGTAAAATAAGCTTGAGGCGGGTTCTATCACGACGATTGTAGATACGCATACTGCCTTTTCGCTCTGGATGAATCAGTCCTTCATCCTCGTAAAAGCGGATACTGCGCGTCGTCACATCAAATTCTTTAGCGAGTTCGCTGATCTTATATTTTTCCACTGAGCTAAATTTCCTATGTGTTCTTATTTGGGCTATCAGACGGTTGGCACCTATGTTGGCGAGTCAACCTAAACAGACAAAATGTAATTGATTCGTTTCTTTACGTTTACGTAAATGTTAGTGCTATGCTTACGTAAACGTCAAGAAATAATGTCAGCATAAAAGGGGCATCAAATGGAGCAGAAAGAGATATGGATCGTATCAGCGAAACGAACTCCAATGGGCCGTTTTCAAGGTGCGCTGGCTGGTCTTTCTACCCCACAGTTAGGTGGGATCGCCATTGGTGCTGCAATAGAACAGTCAGGCTTATCTGAGCAAATTGTTGAAGAAGTTTACATGGGATGTGTACTGCCCGCAGGATGCGGTCAAGCGCCAGCAAGACAAGCGGCACGGGTAGCGAAGTTGCCTCTGCATACTGCTTGTACCACGATCAATAAGGTGTGTGGTTCAGGAATGAAGTCTGTGATGCTGGCGAACGATCTGATTCGCGCAGGTTCGATTCAATGCGCGGTTGCTGGTGGTATGGAGAGCATGAGTAATGCCCCTTATCTGCTGAGAGATGCGCGTAGTGGCATGAGAATCGGGCACAAAACCACTTATGACCATATGTTTCTTGATGGCCTGCAAGACGCTTATGAAGGTGAACTTATGGGCGTCTACGGCCAAAGAACGGCGGATAAATACCATTTCACCCGTGAGCAAATGGACCAATGGGCAACCTTGTCTGTAGAGCGAGCATTAGCTGCGCAAAGCCAAGCCATGTTCGATCAAGAGATGGTTCCAGTCGCAGCTCAAAACGGAGAGCTGCTGAGTTGTGATGAACTTCCACCATCAATCGATTTGTCAAAAATATCACGTCTCAAAGCGGCTTTTTCTGAGGATGGAACGATCACTGCGGCCAATTCGAGTGCCATTTCTGATGGAGCCGCTGCGTTAGTCGTCATCGATAGCGAAACCGCAAAATCTCATGGCGCGAAACCCTTGGCGGTTATCAAAGCGCACGCGAGCCATGCCAGAGAACCTGCTGAATTTACCATTGCACCCGTGTACGCGATTAAACAGCTACTTTCGCAGCTTGATTGGGAGGTGAGTGACGTTGATCTTTGGGAGATCAATGAAGCCTTTGCGGTTGTGACACAAATTGCTGTTCGCGAACTTAGACTCGACCAAGACAAGGTAAATGTTAAAGGGGGAGCTTGTGCCTTGGGCCACCCAATAGGTGCGAGTGGGGCGAGAATATTAACTACGCTGATCTACAGCCTAAGACAGCTACAGACAATGGGAGTGGACGGCGATGTTAGCCAGAGAAAAGTCATGAGAGGGGTTGCCGCAATCTGCATTGGTGGAGGAGAGGCTACCGCGATCGGTATCGAGATCCCGCTCTAAACCAACTTCACGATGGAAAAGGAAATCACAATGACACAGTCAGTCAGTTTATTTATTGGTGGCGAGTTTTGTCAGTCCAAAACGAGTGATTGGATAGAAGTGACCAACCCCGCGACGAATGAGATCATCGCAACATTGCCCTGTACGACGGATGCTGAAATCGAACAGGCGATAGAGAGCGCGCTAGAGCAATTCCACGTTTGGAAAGAAGTCGCCGTATCAGACAGAGCGCGTCTCATGCTCAGATATCAGCATTTGCTCAAAGAGCATCACGACGAGCTGGCACGCTTGCTGTCAAAAGAGACAGGTAAAACCACCGTCGATGCCAAAGGTGACGTGTGGCGAGGTATTGAAGTGGTTGAGCAGGCGGCAAATATCGCCAGCAATATGATGGGCGAAACGGTTGAAAACGTCGCGACAGATATTGATACCTATTCGCTGATTCAACCTCTTGGAGTTTGCTGTGGTATTACTCCCTTTAACTTTCCTGCCATGATACCGCTATGGATGTTTCCGCTTGCCATTGCAGCTGGTAATACCTTTGTCCTCAAACCTTCAGAGCAAGTTCCTTTAACTGCGATGCGCTTGGCGGAACTGTTCGCCCAAGCAGGAGCCCCAAAAGGAGTGCTGCAAATTGTTCATGGCGGCAAGGATCAAGTGGACTATCTGTTGTCTCACCCAGTGATCAAGGCGGTGTCGTTTGTTGGTTCTGTTGGCGTGGCGAAGTACATTTACCAGACAGGAACGGCGCACAATAAGCGAGTGCAGGCCTTTGCAGGAGCAAAAAATCACATGGTAGTGATGCCTGACGCTAACAAAGCTCAAGTGATCAGTAACTTGGTTGGAGCGTCAGTGGGTGCCGCAGGGCAGCGTTGTATGGCGATTTCTGCCGCTGTGTTTGTCGGAGAGTCTAAGCAGTGGATCAGCGATCTGGCGACCGAGTTGGCGAAAGTAACACCGGGAGCATGGAATGACGAACAAGCGGGTTACGGACCTCTGATCAGTGAACAGGCGAAAGCCAGGGTCATTGGTTTGATTGAGGAAGGAAAAGCACATGGAGCGACTTGTGTGCTTGATGGTAGCCAGTGCTGCGTCGATGGATACCCGAACGGCAATTGGCTTGCTCCGACCTTATTTAGTGGCGTGACTACGGATATGTCCATTTATCAGCAAGAGATATTCGGCCCCGTTTTAGTCTGTCTAGAAGTGGATACCTTAGAGCAAGCGATAGCGTTGATTAACAACAATCCTTATGGCAATGGAACATCCATATTCACCGCCAGTGGCGCCGCAGCGAGAAAGTACCAGCACCAAATTCAGGTAGGACAGGTCGGTATTAATGTCCCAATCCCTGTACCGCTCCCTTTCTTCTCATTTACCGGTTGGCGAGCAAGTTTCTACGGTGATTTGCATGCTTATGGTAAGCAGGCCGTGCGCTTTTACACGGAAACCAAAACAGTGACAGCGCGCTGGTTTGAAGATGACATTCCCAGTGGGCCAAACATAACTATTCAGTTGCGTTAAGGAGTCACTATGGATTTTGAACTCAACCAAGATCAGAAAGCGTTCGTCGATATGGCGAATCAGTTTGCCAGAGAAAAGCTGATGCCAATGGCGTCGCAGTGGGATGAACAACAGATTTTTCCTAAGGCGATACTGCGCGAAGCGGGTGAATTAGGTTTTCTAAGCTTGTACACACCTGAACAGGCGGGAGGCTTAGGATTATCACGTCTTGATGCCTCTTTGATATTCGAACAATTAGCGATGGGGTGTACGTCGACCACTGCCTTTATGACCATTCACAATATGGTTACTTGGATGGTTGGGTCCTTTGGCACACAACAGGCGATTGACACTTATTGCCCTAAACTCACCAGCGGTGAGTGGCTGGGTTCCTACTGTTTGACGGAACCCAACGCTGGTTCTGATGCCGCAGCGTTAACTACGTCTGCTACGAAAACGGACAATGGCTACCTTCTCAACGGGGCAAAGGTGTTCATCTCAGGTGCAGGGGAGACGGACGTACTGGTTGTGATGGCGAGAACCGGTGAGAAAGGAGCCAAGGGAGTCTCAGCTTTTGTTTTGCCCGCTGATCGTGCAGGGATCAGTTATGGCCGTAAAGAGCCAAAAATGGGTTGGAACAGTCAACCAACGCGCAGCATCAGTTTTGATAACGTGTTCGTTGAAGCAGAAAATCGACTTGGCGAAGAGGGGCAAGGATTTACCTTTGCGATGAAAGGGCTAGATGGAGGACGGATTAACATCGCGACGTGTTCGATAGGAACGGCGCAACAAGCCCTCAATCAATCAACCCAATATCTCAAGGAGCGCAAGCAGTTCGGTCAGTCCTTGGCACAATTTCAGGCGCTTCAATTCAAACTCGCAGACATGGCAACGGAATTGGTTGCTGCTAGGCAGTTAGTAAGACTTGCAGCGAGCAAGCTCGACAACCATCACTCAGAGGCGACTGCCTATTGCGCGATGGCAAAACGTTACGCAACCGACATAGGTTTTGCGGTTTGCGATCAGGCGCTACAGCTTTATGGCGGCTATGGTTATATCAAAGAGTATCCGATGGAACGCTATTTCAGGGATGTACGCGTGCATCAAATCCTTGAAGGCACAAACGAGATTATGCGTGTCATTATCGCAAGACGTTTGCTTCAGGAAGAAGCGCAACTACTTTAGGGGGCAAGTATGCAGCACAATGAAGATGGCGCGATACAATACCAGATTACGGATCACGTCGCCGTTATCACCATCAGCAATCCACCAGCAAATACTTGGACGCGAGACAGCCTTGTCGCGCTCAAACAGTTGGTGTTGTCGCTTAACGCTATGCCAGACGTGTACGCATTAGTCATCACTGGGCAAGGAGAGAAGTTCTTTTCAGCGGGAGCGGATCTGAATCTTTTTGCATCGGGTGACAAAAGTGTCGCCATCGATATGGCAAGAGTATTTGGAGAAGCATTTGAGACACTCTCTGCATTTCGAGGTGTATCCATTGCCGCGATCAATGGCTACGCCATGGGGGGTGGACTAGAAGTTGCGCTTGCCTGTGATATACGCATTGCCGAGCAGCAGGCACGAATGGCACTACCTGAAGCGAAAGTCGGACTTCTCCCTTGTGCGGGAGGAACGCAGAACCTTACTGCATTGGTGGGAGAAGGGTGGGCCAAACGGATTATTTTGTGTGGAGAGCAAGTCGATGCAAACCAAGCAGTAACAATAGGATTGATCGAAGAAGTAGTTCCACAAGGTGAAGCGTTAAGTCGCGCGGTTGCGCTTGCGAACAACGTCGCCAATCAGTCACCAACCTCAGTGTCGGCCTGTAAACAGTTAATTCAGAATGCGCGTACAAGCCCGATATCTCATGGCTTGGTCATGGAGAGGGAGCTATTTGTCGGCTTATTTGACAGCGAAGATCAGAAAGAAGGCGTCAATGCGTTCTTGGAAAAACGCCCACCACAATGGAAAAACAGATAGGAGGAATCAGCATGAAGGACACAGTTCACTTCACTGAATTAACCTGTAGCGATAACAACCACAAGGTAGGCGTAGCGACATTAGATAACGCATCATCACTCAATGCGCTCACCTATCAGATGTTGGTTGTACTTAAAGAGCAGTTAGAGCGTTGGCACGAAGATGATCAGGTCGTGTGCGTATTGCTTGACGGCAGTGGAGAAAAAGCATTTTGTGCAGGGGGCGATGTTCGTACCATGCATGAGGTTATGCGTGACAAAACGCCACAGCAAGTTCAAGAGTTTTGCAGCCAATTTTTCAGCGTTGAATATCAATGTGACTATCTGATCCATACCTATTGCAAACCGATTATTGCTTGGGGTCAGGGGATTGTCATGGGGGGCGGTATGGGCTTGTATATGGGCTCTAGCCACAAGGTCGTTACCCCAGAATCTCGCTTGGCGATGCCGGAGGTCACGATAGGTCTCTACCCTGATGTAGGAGGAACTTGGTTCCTGAATCGACTGGATCGAGGCATCGGGATGTTTCTTGGTATGACAGGTATCATGGTCAACTCAGCGGATGCGTTGGAGCTTCATCTGGCCGATCATATCGCACTTTCTCAGCATAAATCAGTGCTACTCGAACAACTGCAAGTCGCCGACTGGGAGTGTGTAGATGATGCCTATGAGGTCGTAACCGAAATACTTGAAAGTTTCGAGGCAGAAAGCAGCACTTATAAACCTGACTTACAGATCATGCCTTATTTTCATCAGATACAACAGGCGTGCGATGGCGACAGTGCACTGCAAGTTACCGACAATATTCTTGCCTTAAAGGGCAATCATGCATGGTTAGAGACAGCGAAAGCCAATCTGGTTTCTGGCAGCCCGATTACTGTCCATCTCTGTTATCGACAGATGACCGAGTTTGACCAACTCTCACTAGCGGATTGCTTTCGTCTGGAATTGATTCTCTCGGTACGAAGTGCGTTGATGGGGGAATTTCAGGAAGGGGTACGAGCGCGACTCGTCGATAAGGATGGTCAACCTAAGTGGCGATTCCCCAACGTGGCCGCTGTCGATACCGCTGCAATTGATCAAATGTTTACTTCATTATGGAGTGAAGAGGCACACCCATTGGCACAATTGGGTCATTACTAAAGGAGAAAACCATGGCAAGGATAGCGTTTATTGGACTTGGTAACATGGGTGCGCCAATGGCTCAAAACCTGATCAACGCAGGTTGTCATCTTCAGGTGTTTGATTTGGTGGAAGCGTTGACGCACCCACTGGTTGAGGCGGGGGCAACACTGTGTCATTCACTAAAAGATGTGGTTACCAATGTAGATGTGGTGATCACTATGCTGCCAGCAGGTGAGCATGTTAGGGCAGTGTATCTCGGTGCGGAAAACAATGAAGGTTTATTGGCTCATGTTACTTCGGGCACTTTACTGATTGATTCGTCGACCATTGATCCGGAGTCGGCGCGCTTTGTTGGCCTAGCTGCACAAAAACAAGGAATCGAATTCGTTGATGCCCCTGTGTCGGGGGGTGTTGCTGGCGCAGCAGCAGGGACTTTGACTTTTATTGTTGGCGGAAGTGATGCGGCATTTGAACATGCTGAGAAAGTGCTGAAACACATGGGTAAAAACATCTTTCATGCTGGCTCTGTGGGTAGCGGTCAAATGGGCAAAATCTGCAATAACCTGATGCTGGGTATTTTGATGTCAGGAACGTGCGAAGCGCTGACCTTAGGGATGGATAACGGCTTAGATCCAAAGGTGTTATCCAATATCATGCTACAAAGCTCAGGACGAAATTGGGCGTTAGAGCTCTACAACCCATGTCCCGATGTTATGGCAACGTCACCCGCTTCAAACGGTTATCAGCCTGGTTTTATGAGTAAACTTATGCTCAAAGATCTTGGTCTCGGTATCGAGGTGGCTGCAAAAAGCCAATCTTCGGTGCCTATGGGAGCTTTAGCGCGGAACCTTTATGCTCTTCATAATGCAAAGGGTAATGAGCTACTCGATTTTTCTAGCTTGTTTGAATTCTATCAATCGAAATCCTAACCACGATACGAAGGACTAAGCCATGGAGTTAAGAGAGAGTGTTATTGCAATTACCGGTGCAGGACAGGGGCTAGGTCAGATGATGGCGATTACGCTCGCCCACGCTGGCGCTGAACTGGCTCTGATAGATGTTAATCCACAGGCGTTGAAAAGTACCCAAGATCAGTGTCATATGTTGGGCGTAAAAGCACTGACTTACCGTGTTGATGTAACCGATGAAGCGCAAGTTGAACACGCTTTTAGTGACATTGTCACTGATTTTGGGCAATTGAATGGCTTAATTAATAACGCAGGCATTCTGCGAGATGGATTGCTGGTCAAAGTGAAAGACGGCGTGGTAAGTAAAATGTCGTTGGAGCAATTTAATGCTGTCATTGATGTTAACCTCACGGGAACGTTTTTGTGTGGACGGGAAGCGGCACTCCGCATGATAGAAACGGATAGTCAGGGCGTGATCATCAATATATCGAGTGTCGCTCGGGCAGGAAATATCGGACAAACCAACTATGCCGCGTCTAAGGCCGCCGTCGCGACACTCGCGACAACGTGGGGTAAAGAGTTAGCGCGTTATGGGATACGTGCCGTTGCAATAGCGCCAGGCGTTATCGAAACCCAAATGGCTGCGCAGATGAAGCCCGAGGCAATAGCGCGGCTTGAAGCGATGATTCCTGCTGGACGCATGGGCAAAACATCAGAGATTGCTCATACGGTGAAGTTCATCTTCGAAAACGATTATGTCAACGCAAGAGTCATTGAAGTGGATGGGGGGATTCGGATGTAAGGCCGACCCTTTGTGAGTGCCTGTGTCTTTCATTCTCTCACTCCATATTATAAAGTGTTCCGAAATCAAAGGAGTACACACTGATATGGAACTTAATTCTTTTCTAGACAAACTTGCTCAGGCACCTGAAAGCGTTCAGTTTGAAGAGACGATGGCCGTTATTGATGCAAACTACAGCTTTACCCCAACGGCATTCACTAACGGCAATACCCACAATCAAGCCGATCAAAACAATGGGTCTTGTAAGATCTTTGCATTTGCTCAGTTGAATCAACTGCAACCTGCGGCAACGCTTGCTTGCTTTGGTCAATATTACCGTGATGATGTTTTGGGTAATCCTCAAGGTGAAGATCACGCCAACATTCGTAATTTTATTCAATACGGATGGCAAGGGATTGAATTTTCAGGCAATGCATTAGTCGCTAAGTCTTAGCCAAATAAGGAGCGTCAGGCTCCTTTTTTGTTTTCAGCCCTAAACCACCTACTTCAGTAGGTGGTTATCATTCAGTGAGGCTTTGCCTGTAGTTCTACCCATGTTAAATGCTCCCTTGATTTTTAGCGAAGTCAAAGAGGACAAATAACATGAGTAGATACAATCAAGCTTCCCACGTATTTTGGAGATGTCAATATCACATAGTGTGGACGCCAAAATACAGATTTAGGATCTTGAAGAACAATGTAGGCAAAGAAGTTTATCGGTGTATAAATGTTTACTGTAATCAACTTGGATGCGAAGTTGTTGAGCTGAACGTCCAAGTTGACCACGTGCACTTAGTCGTAAAGGTTCCACCCAAGCTATCAATATCCAAGTTGATGGGGCTATTTTGTCGATAGTGTAGGAATTAATGAAGAAATCATTCGACGTTATGTAAGACATCAGGAGAAGAAAGAGCGCGTGGAACAGCAACAATTAGCGCTGGACTAAACAAAGGCCCCCTTTTAGGGGGCTCACACAAAGCCACCTTCTTTAGAAGGTGGTAATTTACTTTTGGGAGTAATACGATGAACAATACTCAACTTGCCCAGTTTCTAGATGGATTCGTAGGTGCAGAAGCGGACTATCCATTCGGCCCTCAGGCGCTTGTGTACAAAGTTAAAGGTAAGATGTTTGCCATATTGGCGGAAAGGGAAGGAAGGGAGTATGTGACAGTCAAAGTGGTGCCTGAAGATGGTGAGGTGTTGACGAGCCAGTTCAGTGACATCACACCTGGTTACCATACCAACAAACGTCATTGGGTTACGGTTTATTATCCGGGAGATGTGGAAGACGGTATGATTGAAGACTTGTGTGAGCGTTCTTATCAGCTCGTCGTGAAAAAGTTGCCTAAGTTGCAACAGCTTTCACTCGGTAGCTAGCGATTGTCTAAGTACAATCAGTGAACGTATAGATCAAACAAGCGCCATATTGCTTCAAAACTCAGCAATCAAAATAAAATGTGATATTTTTATTTGACTCTCATCGCTCAATCCGTAAAGTATGCAGCGAACGCCGCGGTGGGTAACCTAAAGCGTTGAAAAAAAAGGCGCGTTGGCAGAGTGGCTATGCAGCGGATTGCAAATCCGTGGACCTCGGTTCGACTCCGGGACGCGCCTCCATGTGCGACACTAGCTCAGTTGGTAGAGCGCAACCTTGCCAAGGTTGAGGTCACGAGTTCGAACCTCGTGTGTCGCTCCAGTTTATTTTGGTAGCGATTTTTATATCGATATCCTAGATGGTGTCTCCATCACAAGTTTAGATTTGTGTGCCCTGGTGGTGGAATTGGTAGACACAAGGGATTTAAAATCCCTCGACGTTCGCGTTGTGCCGGTTCAAGTCCGGCCCGGGGCACCATCTACAAAATTTGAGGCGCGTTGGCAGAGTGGCTATGCAGCGGATTGCAAATCCGTGGACCTCGGTTCGACTCCGGGACGCGCCTCCATTTCATATATTAACCAGCCAAGGGCTGGTTTTTTTGCATCCACTTAAAACACCCATTCAAAACCATCTTACCATTGCGAGAAAACAGAACTCACGGCACTATAAGCCTCATCGAGTATTTGTTTGGTTGTAGAAACATGGATGAGAATAAGAAAATCTGGCAAGAGTATTACCAAAAAGCCTTGGCGCGTCCTCACTGTCAAAGAACCGAATGGGTGGCCAGACTAAACCAATCTGTTACTAAAGTTGCGATTGATTGTGGATGCGGAACGGGTAGTGATATGGAGTATCTATACCAACAGGGTTACCAAGTATACGGCTTTGACATTAATCCGGACTCATTAGCCATTTGTAGTGACAGATTTGCGGCAAATCCGTTGATCGAATTAACCCAGTCTTCCTTCGAAAACTATGACTATCCGAGTGCGGGTGTTGTTATCGCAAATTCAAGTCTGTTTTTCGCTGATCCTGACTACTTTGACGAAATCTGGCGTCGTATCGAGTCTTGTTTAGAGTTAGGTGGTGTCTTTGCCGGCGATTTCATGGGATTAAAGGACAGCTGGGCAAACAATTATCGAAGTGTAACGACCGCGTTTAGCGAGGAGAATATTCGCAAACTGTTCACCAATTTTGAAGTCGTACGGTTTTATGAGCGTGACGAACAAGCTCCGACATCACTAGGCAAGCTCAAGCATTGGCATACCTTTTCAGTGGTGGCAATAAAGCGCAGTTAACTAAGCGGAACACGGGCTCACTTTAGTCGCCATTTCACGCTGCCGCATTGGCATCAGGTCGATAATGTGTTTGACGAGTTCCCAGTCCGTTTTTTTGTCCCAGCGACGTTTCTCTCCACCGTCTTTGCCGAGCAATATTATGGTATGTGAATCAGGCTTAACCTTGTAAGCGTCAAATAACGCTGGCAGGTCAAACTCCTCTTTCATCCATGCAGAGGTAAAGCCATCCGCGGTAACGACAAGCGTGACCAAGTCTCGCTCTTCTAGCTCACATTCGTTGATTAAGCTTTCCAGAACAAATTGTTTGACGTGAGAGTCGTTAGTCGGAGCAAAATAGATCAGACTACGGTGAGGCATTGGGTGGCTATAAGCAGGATAGCCCCAAGCCATAGGACCGAACAGCAGGGCAGCGAGTAGAAGGAAAATACGCATCAGTTCTCATCTCCCGTTAATACCTAACAACAATCGACATTGATAGATGTTTTACGTAACTTGGCGATGTTAAGCTCACACCTAAGTAACATTATAGGAAACAAAATTTATGCATTCACTGATCACTGAGCGACTAAGGTTGAGAATGGTTGAACAAAGCGATGCTCATTTTATTGAGCAGTTGTACAACACACCTGATTTCCTTCAATTTATTGATGATAAGCAGATACGCTCGCAAGCAGATGCAGTGAAGTATATCGAAGAGAAGATTCTAGCCATGCATCAACAGCATGGTGTTTGTCTTTTGCTGGTAGAGCGACTCGATAGCCAAGAGAAGCTTGGCGTATGCGGTTTAATCAAAAGGCCTGAATTGAGTGCATATGACATTGGCTATGGTTTCTTGCCTTCAACGTATGGGCAAGGATTTGGCTATGAAGCAGGTCAGGCAGTGATTAATTACGCCAAACAGAGGTCAAACATAGATGAGCTGGTGGCGATCACAACGAGCGACAACGCTGGAAGCCGAGCTTTATTAACTAAACTAGGCTTTACCTATGTCAAAGTTCAAGAGCCAATAAGTGATACGGTAGATTTACTTTTGTATCAAATGAACCTGACCAGAGCATAAACATGGCCATATCGAGCATTTTACAGGGCGAGTTGCTTACCGAGTTCAAAACAGTTTGTGCCATGATCGCCATTTACTGTCGTGATCATCACAAGACAAACGGGGTACTCTGTGTGGAGTGTCAGGCACTGCGTGATTACGCCGAAACTAAGTTAGATCGTTGCCCGTATGGTGAGGCGAAACCTACTTGTAATCGATGTCCGATTCATTGCTACAAACCTGAACCGAAGCAACAGATGAAACTTGTGATGCGATATGCAGGGCCAAGAATGTTGTTGCCTCATCCATTGCTATCAATTCGTCACCTACTTCACGAACGCAAAGCGGTACCTGACAAGCCTGAGCCTAATGCTTCCAATCGATTTCAGAGACTCAATAGATAAAGAAAAGGACACAACTCGTGTCCTTTTTGCGGTGGTTATTCGCCAGCGACTGCTTGACGTTTTGTGCGGATACTGGCAATCAACATATACAAACACGTTGCCAATAGAGCCGCGAATAAGTAGCCCATTAAGCCTTGTGTACCAGCCATAAACCAGTCAGCGGCAACAGGGCCTGCAACAGAGCCAATGCTATAGCTAAAGAGCATAACTTGAGTTGCAGACACTATGTAGTTAGCGTCTAACTTGTCGCATCCTAAGTTGATTGCGACAGGGTAGAGTGCGAATGTAGCCATACCTAATAAAAACAAGCCAGCGCCTAAAGCTTGCAGGCCATCAACCATGGTTGTGAATGTAATTGCTGCCACACCTAACATGCAAAACAGCGCCATCAACAACGTGCGACCTAAGAATTTAGATAGCCATGGCACGATAGGTTGAACTGCCATTCCGCCAAGGATAATGATCGCCATCAGGCCACCAATATCACTATTTTGAATACCGCGAGTCTGCAACTCGATAGGCATAAGACCATAGATGGCACCGAGGGTCAGTCCGGATACCGCGCAACCAATCATCGCAGCGTGATTGAGTTTTCCAATCTGTTTTAGAGATAACGGAGTACTGTGCGCGCTTTCTGGCTGGTCACTTTCACCGAATAGCAATACCACTACGGCGACAATGAGCAATGTCACTATAGTGATAAAAGGGACACCGCCGGAAATGCCAATGACGCCAATGCCAAGTTGTCCTAGCGCACTACCGCCATACAATGATGCCATGTACAAACCAAGACGTTTAGTTCGGGCTTTTTCATCACCATGTAGCAGCCACGACTCGACGATGACAAATACGCCCGCAACGGCCATACCAGCGACAAAACGGGCGATGATCCACGCGGTGGCGTTGGGTAACAAAGGCAGCATCATGATGGTGATGATAAATGCCACTAAGCACCAAACGAACGCTGAGCGATGACCGACTTTCTTGACTAAAGGTTCAACACCAATAGCGCCGATCAGTAGGCCAGCGTAGAACACGCTTGCCAACCAACTTGCTAGAGAACCTTTGAGTCCATATTCAGGCAACATTAAAGGAATTAGGCTCATTAAATAGCCTGAAGCGACTGCATATAGAGCAAGCGCAATGACAGGCACTGAAATGCGAGCTTTAGGAGCAGGGGCTAGGGTATTTTCCAATGTCGTGGCCTCAAAGTACTGATTAAATATGAACAGGATTTGGCGCGACTATCGGACTAAAGTTGGTGAAGGTAAAGCGAAAGGTTTTAATCTTAACGATAAAAAACCATTATCAATAATGAGGCTGAATAATTGCAAAGAAAAGCGGCCAAAATATGCATTTTTAACCGCTGTAATTGAGGATTTTGATGGTTGGTTATTTTAAAATGGCTTGGCTAAGCCATTGATTAAACTGACTCTTGGGTAAGGCGCCATTCACCATGTCGACTCTTTTGCCGTTTTTAAACACCATTACGGTTGGAATGCTTCTAATTTGATACATTGCTGCGAGGTTTGGCTGACTTTCAGTATCGACTTTTACAAATCGAACATTATTTGCTCGCTCACTGGCTTCGTCTGCAAATACGGGAGCAAATCCGACACATGGGTTACACCATGGTGCCCAAAAATCGACCACCACGGGTACGTCACTGTTTAAAATTGCAGTGAAGTTTAAATCGGTTCCTTCAATAGGTGCCCCATCGAGTAGGGGTGTTTGGCATTTCCCACAAACTGGAGATTCGGCAATACGTTCGGTCGGCACCCGATTGATACCTGAGCAAGATGGGCATCGTGTATTAAAGGTAGACATAGTTTTTCTCTCGTTATTTTTTCTATAAGATGACAGTCAATGTCATCGATAGTTATACTCTGAAACAATCGAGTGATACAAATAACAAATTCAAAGGCTCTTAATGAAAAATTTCTATGCAGAAATTACTGGTTGGGGGAAATGCCTACCACCAGCTACGCTCTCTAATGCGGATTTAAGCACTTTTCTTGATACATCAGATGAATGGATTAGAACCAGAACTGGTATTGAAAACCGCCGTATCAGTCACGTCAACACCTCTGACATGGCCACCGTTGCCGCAAAGCATGCGTTGGCTTGCGCGGGTAAAAGTGCTGATGAGATTGACCTCATCATTATTGCCACCTGTTCACCAGACTCACTCATTCCGAATATTGCCTCTAAAGTCGCTCAGAATCTTGGCATTAAAGCCGCGACTGCGTTTGATCTTAATGCTGCGTGTACGGGATTTGTCTATGGTTTAGAAACAGCAACACGTCTGATGCAGGCGGGTAATTATCAAAATGCGATAGTGGTTGGTGCTGAACGTTTGTCATTCTTTATTGACTGGACAATGCGTGATACTGCCGTGCTGTTTGGTGATGGCGCGGGCGCAGTTGTGTTAACTCGTACAGAAGAGCAAGTGGGCTTGCAGCAGGCACAACTAGGCTGTGACTCCGCTGGACGTGACATTCTTTCTGTTCCTAAATTTGGCACATCAATGGATCGTTTTGCTGCCGACAATGGCTATTGGGATTTCAACTTTGTAGGTAAAGAGATCTTTAAACGAGCTGTAAAAGGTATGGGTGCCGCAGCGCAAAACGTATTGGCGCGTAGTGGTTTATCCACTGACGACATTGATGTGGTCATCCCGCATCAGGCAAACATTCGCATTATCCAAACCTTATGTGATCTCTCTGCAATCAGCCAAGATAAAGCGTTCGTTAATATTCACAACTATGGCAATACGTCAGCGGCGACGGTACCCATCGCGTTATGTGAATCCCTAGAACAAGGCTTCGTTAAGCCAGGAGATAACCTACTATTGGCTGCATTTGGTGCGGGCCTCACTTGGGGCGCTTGCCATATTCGGTGGGGTGACCGGGTAACCCCTGTAGGAGAAAGTAACGCGGCACTACCTGAATGTAATCAGAGCGCACTTGAGCTGCTGAGCAATGCTATCGAGCATTGTAAAAAGCGCGCTTAACTCCCTTATATATCAGCAAAAGTCGCACTTAAGGTGCGACTTTCACTAGCATTAATATTATTATATTGGCCTAACGATAAGAACAACGCTGGGCTTGTATGAAATTCCTCCACACCTCTGATTGGCATCTTGGCCGCCAGTTTCACAACGTCTCACTTTTAGACGATCAAAAAGTCGTACTTCAGCAAATTATTGAGTATATCGAGACTCATTCTGTTGATGCCTTGGTCATCGCGGGAGATATTTACGATCGTTCCGTACCACCGACGGCAGCTATTGAAGTGCTCAATCAATTTGTGACAAAAGTGTGTGGAGAATTGCAGCTTCCTATCATTATGATCTCGGGAAACCATGATGGCGCAGAGCGACTAGGATTTGGCGCTGAACAGATGAAAAGCTCGGGTTTACACATTCTGTCGAGCTTTAAGGATATGTTGCAACCTGTTGAATTAGAGACTGACATTGGTCGTGTGTCATTTTATGGCATGCCTTACAGTGATCCTGAACAGGTTCGTCACCATTTCGGTCAGGCGGTATCGACTTACGATCAGGCGCACGCACTACTTTGTGAGCAGATTAAGCAGCGCGTCCAGCCAAGTTCTAAGAACATTCTAATCAGTCACTGTTTTGTTGATGGTGCCATTGAGTCTGAGTCAGAACGCCCACTATCTATCGGTGGTTCTGATCGGGTCAGCCATCAGCATTTTGTCGATTTTGACTATGTGGCACTAGGCCATCTCCATCAGCCTCAGTACAAGGGCGAAGAGTTTATCCGCTATTCCGGCTCTTTAATGAAGTACAGCTTCTCTGAGCAACATCAGAAAAAAGGCATGACATTGGTGGAGTTCGATATCAATGGTTTCAAGTCAGCAACCCATATTGATCTTGTTGCGCCTCATCAAATGAGAATCATCGAAGGCGAGCTTGATGCCATCATATCTGGAGCGAAAACCGATCCGCAGTCTAACGACTATCTGCTGGTTCGTTTAATGGACAAGCACGCCATTCTCAACCCTATGGAAAAATTAAGAGCCGTGTATCCCAACGTGCTGCATTTAGAGAAACCGGGGATGTTGATCGGTGTTGAGCAGCAAATGGCCGCAGCCAAACTTGCTCGAAGCGAGGTGGATATGTTTCGAGATTTCTTCATTGAAGCTCAGGATAGCGAACTGACACCAGAGCAAGATCAAGCGATCACAGATATCGTCAAACAGTTAAACCAGCACTAAGGGTATACGATGAAACCGACTCAACTTACCATGCAAGCATTCGGGCCTTTTGCTGAGCGCGAAATTGTCGATTTTACTAAGTTAGGAAGTAACCCTCTGTTTCTTATCAACGGTCCTACGGGCTCGGGTAAGACATCGATTCTCGACGCTATCTGTTTCGCTTTGTATGGAGAAACAACGGGTAACGAGCGTCAGGGTATCCAGATGCGTTGTGACCAAGCCAAAGAGGAACTGCCGACGGAAATTACGTTGGAGTTTACACTAAATGATCGTCATTACCGCGTTACTCGCTCGCCAGAGCAAGAAGCACCTAAAGCGCGCGGAGAAGGAACGACAACCCGCAAACATACCGCGTCGCTTTATGAGATCACCCATGGTGAGCAACTGATTACCAGTAAGACGGTACAAGTAAAAGCAGAGATAACAAGCTTACTCGGGCTAAATGAAACTCAGTTTCGCCAAGTGATGGTGTTACCTCAGGGTAAGTTTCGTGAATTGCTGCTCGCCAGTTCGAAAGATCGTGAGGCAATCTTTGGGCAACTGTTTCAAACAGATGTCTATAAGAAGATTGAATTTGCCCTTAAAGACAAAGCGAGTGCTATTAGTAAAGCGAAAGATGAATTTGATAACCAAATTCGCGGCGCTTTACAGGTCGCCGAAGTCACTACCGAGCAAGAGTTGGCAGCACGTGAGCTAGCCTTGGAGGCTGAGCTAGAATCTGCGAAAGCCCTAGAACATAGCGCGCATGAAAAGCTTAACCTCGTCAAAAGTGAACTCCTTCGAGCTCAGGCGATTCATGATCAATTCATCAAGCTGGAAATTAGTCGTAACGCGTTGGCGAATCACCGTGCCAATAGTAATCAGATAGAAGAGATTAACACTAAGCTTCACGCAGCTCACATTGCCACTAAGCTTGAGGTGCCATATGCAAATCTTGCGTCCATTAAGAAACAGATCGACGATTTCGCGAGCAGTATTGCCACGTTAAACGGACAGATAGAAGATGCCCGACTGGCTCATAGCAAAAGCCAAATGGAGCTAGAGCTAGCACAAACAAACGCCGATCAGATTACCAAACTGAATGAATGCCAATTTCAGCTTGAACAAGCAAAGATAAAACTTGCAGAAAAGCAGCTGTTAGAGCAGCAAGTGAGTTCACTCATCGCAATGCGTGACGAGTTAGCAAGAAAGCAGGTCCAATACCTCGGACTGAAAGATAAGTTGGTTAAAGAATCCGATATCGCTGCTAACTCTTTGCAACAGGCTCGTCAGGACATCAGTGAGAAGGCAACGCTAGAAAACAAGATGTTGAGCCACCAGCATCTGTTAACAGACTTGAAGAAATACCATGCGATCAAGATTGAACTCGATCGCCTACTCGGTTTGTCAGGTGAGCACGAAAAATCACTGGCGGCAGCAAAAACTACCTTTGAGGAAAGGCGGAACTATGCCGACCAATTGGAGCTAGGGTGGCACAACGCACAGGCATCGATTCTTGCGCAGAAACTGGAACAGGATCAGCCTTGCCCAGTCTGTGGTAGTTGCCAGCATCCTCAACCCGCCAAATTAAGCAGCGAAAGCGTCACCAAGGAACAAGTTCAGAGTGCACGACAGCAAGAGCGCCATGCGTTAGAGCAGTTCAACCTTGTCAATAACGCGTACAGCCAGCATAACAATACGCTAGAACTGCAACAACGACAGTTAAATGAAGCGGCGAGTCAGTTACAAGATAATGTCACAGCAGATGTTGTTCAGTTAGAGGATCAATTAGTTCAGATCAGGCAGAGAGTCGAGGCGTTATCGACCATTGATTTAGCGAAGATGGAACAGGATGTGGTTGAACTCAATCAGCGTTGTACCAACGGTGATGAGAAAATCAACCAACTCAAAGCGGAAATCGCGGCAAACGAATCAGCCCTCAAGGTACAACAACAGCAGCTTGACAAAGTTGCATCGGCGATCGATGCCAATTACCCCTCTGTAGAGGCAGTGGAACAGCAGTATGCAAGTAATCAAGCGACTATCGAACAGCTTAAGCAGGCGTTAGAAAGAGCCAAACAGACGAACGAGCAGATCACTTTACAAGTGACAAACCTACAAAGCCAGTTGGCAACCAATAACCAGCTATGTAATGACGCGCAGCAAAAACGCGATCAGTGCGAACAGATATGGAATTCAGAGCTAGAGCGTTCGGGCTTCGAATCTGAACACATCTTTTTGCAAAGTCGAACAGAAGAGCCGCAAATCGTATTGTGGCAAAAGACGGCGAATGAGTATCAAGAAACAACGGTTAAGTTGCAACAAACCGTCGCTGACTTAGAACAACACCTGACGAACTGTGAGAAGCCTGATTTAGATAGCAAAAAGTCTCAATTATCACAGGTTGAGCAAGAGTATCAGCAGGTGAGAGCAGCGTTAGACGCCGTCCGTTCTTTGTTTCAAAGGGTCGAAAAAGTACAGCAAGACATTGCGATTCTGCATGAAAAAAATAGACAACTGGAAGCTGAATACCGAGTTTACGGAACACTTTACGATGTCGCCAGCGGTAAAACAGGCAGCCGAGTAAGCTTACACCGCTTTGTGCTAGGTGTATTGCTTGATGATGTGTTGATTCAAGCGTCACAGCGATTAAGCATCATGAGTAAAGGTCGTTACCACCTAGTGCGAAAGATGGATGGCTTTAAAGGTTCGGCAGGGCGAGGACTCGATTTGAGTGTAGAGGATGGCTATACCGGAAAAAGCCGTGATGTGGCGACTTTATCTGGTGGTGAATCTTTTATGGCAGCGTTGGCGTTGGCTCTTGGGCTATCAGATGTCGTTCAGTCATACAGTGGTGGTATTCGTCTTGATACGTTGTTTATCGATGAAGGTTTTGGCAGCCTAGATCCAGAGTCATTGGATCTGGCTATTCAGACTCTGGTTGATTTACAGCAAGCAGGGCGAATGATTGGTCTAATCTCTCACGTCAGTGAGTTAAAAGAGCAGATAGCGCAAAGAATTGATGTGCATGCAAGTCGTGTCGGCAGCACAATCAGACTCGTGGTCACATAACGCCAGATCTGTTGCAGCGTTAATTGGTTCGCTGTCGTTATGTGTGCTAAGAATTAGTTAGGTAGAACAATTATAAACTTTTGTCTTATTGTGTGGTTAGGTGACGTTAAGGTTAACAATGGTCTCGATATCGGAATCGGTTCGTAAAGTTTACCAATATGCAGAACCCAATCTAACGTTAGTTGGTTGGATGGGCTTGCTTGGGTTTCCGACATACTATTATGTATGGAGCTACTTGTTCCCACAACCATACGAATCATTGTCAATGCGATTGGCGTGTTCAGCATTGTTTGCAGTTTTAGCGCTACGCAATTATGTCCCTAAGTACCTTGAACGCTATCTACCGCATTACTATTTTTTTGCCATAGGGATATGTTTGCCCTACTTTTTTAGCTACATGATGTTCATGAATCATTGGTCGACAGTTTGGGCAATGTCATTCATGGCGTCTATTTTCCTTCACGTGCTGCTTGTTCACCAAACGAGCTTGATGCTGGTACAGGCGACAGTTGCTATCGTGCTTGCCTATCTTACCGCGTACGGCTTAGATACCGAATACGTACAGCAAGAAGTCGTATGGGCATATATGCCAATATTCCTTTTTACCTATGTGTTCGGAAACCTGTTTTATTTCAGGAATCAGGTGGAACATGAAAGTAAAGTGTCACTGGCGAAGTCTTTCGGTGCAGGAATGGCTCATGAGATGCGTAATCCGCTTAGTGCACTGAAAGCCTCTCTTGATGTACTTAATTCCCTGCTGCCCGATGAGAGCATAAGCCGTCAATCAGGTTACAAGTTGTCTTCACAGGAGTTGGCGCTAGCACGCGATGTGATTAGCGATGCCGACGAAGTGATTAGAACCGGGAATGAGACCATCGACTTGTTGCTTACCTCGATTGATGAGAATCGCGTTTCACGCACGACATTTAAAAAGCACTCGATAAGAGCAATCACTGAAAATGCGTTAGACAGCTTTGCCTACAAGAGTCTAAAAGATAAGAAAGCGGTAGTGTTAGCTGAAGGCATCGATTTTGAATTTTTTGGTAGTGATGCATTAATAAAATACGCATTGTACAACTTGTTGAAAAACGCGTTCTATTATCAAAACAACAACCAGTTTGAAATCGTTATCGAACTTAGAAGTTATGAATGGCACAACGAACTGACCTTTACCGATAACGGAGTGGGCATCGCTCCCCAAGTTATTGAGCATATTTTCAACGACTTCTATACCTTTGGCAAAACAGGCAGCTATGGATTAGGCCTACCATTTTGCCGCAAAGTGATGAAAGCGCTTGGTGGCAATGTGTCATGCTGCTCTAAACTTGGAGAGTGGACTGAATTCACCTTGATGTTCCCTAAGTATGATTCCTCTGAAGTTAAGCAAATCAAACAGGATCTGATGAAGTCAAAATCGGTGCTATATATTGGTCAGCAAAATGCATTGATGCGACAAATTAACCAAGAGGCGTTCTACAAAGATTTCCGGCTTAAAATACTGGACTTAGATGCAGCGAGTAAAAAAGAAGAGTACGAGTTCGAATTCGATTTGATCCTAGTCGACTTGGACAGTGCGGTTGATAAACCACTCTCTTTGATAGAGTTGGAGAGTAAGCTGCATTTTACAGAAGGACGGATAGTCTTCTTATATGATCAAAATAGTCAGTATCATAATGATATTGAGCGTCACTTAGTCGTTTATCCTATTGAAAAACATAGGATGATGCTTAGTGCAAGTAACATTATTGATGAGCTATTCTTCGAGGACATAGAGCCGAACAGAAACGTCTTGCCACGAAAATCGTTTGATTGTGGCAAAACCATTGTTGTGGCCGATGATAACCAGTCGCTACGATTTTATACATCGGTATTACTCGAGCAGCAGGGCTTCACTGTTCTCCAAGCGAGTAATGGCCAGCAGGTACTTGATGAACTGCAGCAAAAAGATGTCGATTTAATCATCATGGATCTCGAAATGCCGCAATTGAATGGACTGCAAACGACCAGTGCTATCCGCGCTTCGCAGCAGCGCTATGCTTCCATTCCGATATTGGCGCATACCGGTAATTCGAGTGAAAGCGTCATTGCTCAAATTCACGAGGCGGGTATGAATGACTACATTATTAAACCGGCGGCAACAGATAAACTTCTCGATAAGATTGCCAATTGGATTTAATTCAGGCCCTATAAAGGGCCTGAAGATTAAAGAATATACATGTC